>RFXY01000100.1 GCA_009921385.1 Pseudomonadota bacterium | reverse complement strand
TGCCCATAAAGCACTTCGCTTTCACTCAGTCCTTTCATGCGAGCGGTCAGCACATAATGTTTTTTGATCTCGTCAAGAAAGGAATTTTTGGTGAGCAAAGTCGAGGTGGCAAAAGCACCCAAAGCCATTGCCAAAATCGGTAAGGCGATATGATGCAGATAGTCTAGGATGCGTCCCCACCAAGGCAGGCTGGAAAACTGTTCCGAGGTCAAACCGCGCAAGGGAAAGAACGGCAGAAAAGACGAACCTTCGCCAAACAAGACGATCAGCAAAATCGCAAACAGAAAACCCGGGATCGCATAGCCGATAATCACCAGTGCCGAGGTCCAGACATCAAAGCGCGATCCGTCTTGCATCGCCTTGCGAATCCCGAGCGGAATCGAAATGCCATAAGACAATAAGGTCATCCACACGCCGAGCGAAACCGAGACGGGAAGTTTTTCCTTGATCAGTTCCAGCACCGAAATATCGCGGAAATAGCTTTTGCCGAAATCAAAGCGCAGATAATTTCCAAGCATTTGAAAAAAGCGTTCATGGGCCGGCTTGTCAAAGCCGAATTGCGCTTCAAGCTGTTTCAAAAATTTAGGATCAAGCCCTTGCGCGCCCCGATATTTATTGCCGCTGCCATCGCCGCCGCCTGGCTGCATCAGTTGCGCGCTTTGTCCCAGATCCCCTGTCCCGCCGGTAAAGCGGGCTGTGGCCGACATGTCATTGCCTTGCAATTGTGCCAGCACCCGCTCGATCGGACCACCGGGCGCAAATTGCACAATGGTGAACGAGATAAGCATGATCCCGAACAAAGTCGGGATCATCAGCAACAGTCTGCGCAGAATATAAGCCAACATTCTCAGCCGCCTTTTTTGGTGCGGGCAGCGCGTTCGCTGTCATACCACCAAATTGTCGGAAAGGCGGACGCGCCATAAAGCGGCATCACCGCCGGACGGTTGAAGCGATCCCATCGTGCAGTGCGCTCGAAATTATAGGTCCATTGCGGCACCACATAATCATTCGCCAGCAAAACACGGTCCAAAGCGCGCGTTGCGGCAACCTGCTCCTCGCGTGTTTTGGCCATCACGATTTTTTCAATCAACAGATCAACCGCCTGATTTTTAATGCCCGCCGAATTGCGTGATCCGGCACGATCGGCTGATTTCGATCCCCAATATTCGCGCTGCTCATTGCCCGGCGACAATGACTGCGCCCATAAATCGGTCGTGACATCGAAATCGAAATCACGCATCCGGTTTTCATATTGCGAGACATCGACCACTTTCACCACCACACCGATCCCAAGCCGTTCCAGTGATGGTTTCAAAAACAACAGGATGCGTTCGAAACTGGAATCATAGGCCAGCAATTCGATTTTGAAAGGCTGGCCTGCGGGCGTCAGGCGCTTGCCGTCTTTGACAACAAAGCCCGCTTCTTTAAAAAAAATAACGGGCTTTGTTAAAGTATTTTGTTTTCAATATCAAAGTTAATTGATATTTTAAAAAATACTAGTTAGTTTTAGCTGGAGCTTCGGCTGGAGTTTCGGTTTTAGCTTCAACTTTTTTAGCTTTTTTAGCCTTTTTAGCTTTTTTAGCTGTTTTATTAGTTTCTTTGGCAGTTTCTTTTGTTACTGGAACAATTACTTTATCAACATTGCCTTGAATTGCTTTTTCGTTGATGATAACTGGTTTTACAGATTCTTCTTTCATAGTTTCTTTTTTATAACCGTGACAAGAAGATTTTTTGCACATACCTTTAGAGCAAGAAGCCAAAAGAGCAATAGTTGCAACAGAAATGGCGGCGATACGCAAGAATTGTTTCATATTTTGATATGATTTAATTGAATGTTAAGTAAATTTATTGACTATAATTAAAAAAAACCATATAAAACAACAAAAATGTTTATTTGCTTGTTGATTTTAAATAATGGTTTTTTAAAATAATTAATTAAAGAAACTGTTGAAACCCAAATTTTTTTATACTTTTTTTAACAACAAGTAAAAGAAATTCGCTATTCAACAATTTCTAAAAGCAAAATTTTAAGTGTTTATACTTAATTAATCAATATTTTTTTTTAATGTTTAGCAAAAATTTTCTCCAACAAATCGACGATGATTTAATTAGATTACAAAATAGCGGTTTATATAAAAACGAATACCAAATTTCTGGTCAACAATCGGCAGAAATTAAAATTTGGCACAACAACGACAAAAAGAAGGTTTTAAATTTTTGTGCCAATAACTATTTAGGGCTAGCAAATAATCATAGTTTAATTAATGTGGCAAAAAAATCTTTAGAAGAATATGGCCTAGGCGCCGCTTCGGTTCGCTTTATTTGTGGCACTCTTGATATACATAAAAAATTTGAAAACAAATTGGCAAACTTTTTAGGTTACGAAGATTGCATCACCTTTTCTTCTTGTTTTGCTGCCAACGGGGCTTTATTTTCTGCTCTTTTTACCGAACAAGATGCCATTATTTCTGCCGATCTTAATCATGCCAGCATTATCGATGGCATTCGTCTTTGCAAGGCAAAACGATATTTCTATCAATATAACAATATGCAACAGCTAGAACAAAGGTTGCAAGAAGCCAAAGATCATCAAAACAAAATTATTGTAACCGATGGTGTTTTTTCTATGGATGGCGACATCGCTAATTTGCCAGAAATTTGCAATTTAGCCGAAAAATATAATGCAATTTTAGTGGTTGACGATTCTCATGCCACAGGTTTTATTGGCAAAAACGGCAGAGGAACCGCCGAATTATGCGAAGTTGAAGGCAGAATCGATATTTTAGTTAGCACCCTAGGTAAAGCTTTGGGCGGGGCTGGTGGCGGTTTTATTGCCTCAAAGAAAAATATCATCAATAAACTCAGAAATTATTCTCGACCATATTTATTTTCTAACAACATTTTGCCTTTAGTCGCTTCGGTTGGCCTTGAAATTATTAACATGATCGAAGATTCAAAATATTTAATCGAAAAATTAGCTTCCAACGCTCAATATTTTCGCCAAAAAATCATTTCTGCTGGTTTTGACATTTATAGCAAAGAAAGCAGTCATCCCGTGGTTCCGATTATGCTTTATGATGCTATTTTAGCCAGTAAATTCGCCAAAACTATGATAGAAGATTATGGAATTTATGTTATTGCCTTTTCTTATCCTGTGGTGCCAAAAGACACTGCCCGAATTAGGGTGCAAATTTCTGCTTCTCACGAAAAAGAGCATCTAGATACCGCTATTAATGCTTTTATTGAGGTGGGCAAAAAATTAAAAGTAATAAAATAACTGCTATGTTGGCTAGTTTTGCAATTAAAAAATCTATCGGCAATCATTATTTTGCAGAAACTGTCAACAATTCTTTTTCTCAACATCTCAACCTCAATTTTGATCTTGATTATGCAAAAATAATTAACTCCACCGCTTTTCGCAGATTGCAATATAAAACTCAAGTTTTTGTTAATCATCAAGGCGATCACTACCGCACCAGGCTTACTCATTCGCTAGAAGTTGCCTATATCGCCAGATTTTTAGCTACCGAACTAAATATTAACAAAGTTTTAGCAGAAAATATTGCTCTTGCTCACGATCTTGGTCACCCACCTTTTGGGCATGCTGGTGAAGATGCTCTCAATGCCAAAATGCACTCTTTTGGTGGCTTTTCTCACAACGATCACACCCTAAAAATTATCACTCAAATCGAAAATTATTCGGCAAATTATGCTGGTTTAAATTTATCTTGGGAAATGTTAGAAGGTGTCATAAAACACAACGGCAAAATTTTGCAACCATCTGCGGTAATAGCAAATTATAATCAACAATTCGATTTGCAACTACATAAAAATCCGTCGCTTGAAGCCCAAATTGCCTCTTTGGCAGATGATATTGCCTACAATAATCACGACTTAGAAGATGGTCTACGAGCTAATTTATTTCAAGTATCAGATATTTTAGATTTACCGCTAGTTGGCGATGTTTATCGCAATCTTTTTGCCAAGCACCCCAATTTAAAAACCGAAATCTTAATTTGTGAGGCAAAAAAACAACTTACTTTGACTATGATGCTTGATGTTATTAATCAAACCAAAGAAAATTTGCAAAAATTAAATATCACCAGTTTTCAACAAATACAAAATCAAGAAAATTTTATTGCTAGTTTTTCGCCAGAAATGCTGAAAATACAACAACAAATAAAAGCTTTTTTGCTAAAAAATATGTATAAACACCCGCTGGTCAACTCAATGACTCAAAATGCTAAAAAAATAATTGCCGATTTATTTGATTTTTATTTCGCCAACCCACACTTACTTGCCGATAATTTTAATCAAAACATCAGCAATAAGCAACAATTAGCAAATGCAGGAGTTGGTGCTTGGGTTACTGAAGATGAAATTCAACAACAACTTAACTTAATTGAAAATAGTATCAGTGATGATATAACAACTTTTACTCTACAAACACGATTATACGAGTTTGGTTACGATATTCGCAACCCTAAATACACGGATAAATTTATTGATAGTGAATTAACAGGAAAAATATTTCCTGAATTTTCAGACACTAATAGTAAA
>RFXY01000099.1 GCA_009921385.1 Pseudomonadota bacterium | reverse complement strand
TCGTTGCGATAGCACGACTAAACATAATAGTGTCGTTGCGATAGCACGACTAAACATAATAGTGTCGTTGCGATAGCACGACTAAACATAATAGTGTCGTTGCGATAGCACGACTAAACATAATATTTCGTTATCGTTGCGATAGCACGACTAGTTATTTATTCAAAAAGCCTCTGCCTGTATGGATATACAGGCAATCGTTTTTTAAATTTTTTATCTCAAAAATGTTTTGTGAGAATGTGAAAACCCATAAGATTATTTTAATTAGTGGAAATGGTATTACACAGCTAAAAACAATATAAAATTCAATGATATGGAAAAAAAATTTATTACTATCTCTGCTCAAATCCCCGCTGATCTTTTAGATTCGCTAGATATTTTATGTCAAAAATATGAAAGATCAAAGAGTTATTTTATTAGAAAAGCGATAGAGTCTTTTTTGCAAAACGATGCTCATGAAAGTGAAGATGATAATCAAAAATCACTAAAAACCAATAAAAATGTTTGGTAAAAATAGAATTTACAAACCACATAATAACCCAAATTCTTTACATATTCAAGAAATATTCTCCACCATTCAAGGTGAAGGCTTATTTGTTGGTTGGCCGGCTGTTTTTGTTAGATTGGGCGGGTGTAATTTGCAGTGTTTGTTTTGCGATACCGAATTTGATAGTTATCAAGCAATTAATGTTGATGAAATTTTAGAAAAAATACAGCAACTTTCTTGCAACGAAAATCAGCAACAAATAAGAAAATTAGTTGTGATTACTGGTGGTGAACCAATGTTACAACCAATTGAGTTTTTATGTCAAAAATTAATCGATAAAAATTTTTTGGTGCAAATAGAAACTAACGGCACTTTTTATCGTCAACTTCCTTCGGCGGTAAAAATAATTTGCTCTCCTAAAAATAATCAAAATAAAAATTTTAAAATTCAACCTTGGTGGCAAAGCTGTGTTTCTGCCTTTAAATTTGTGGTTTCTCATCATTTTTTGGGTTATGAAAAGGTTTTTGCTGATTTATCTGATTTTGCTATTCCTATTTATGTTCAGCCGATAGATGAAAATTGCCCACAAAAAAATTTAGATAATTTAAATTTAGCCATTGACCTTTGCAATCGATACGGCTATATTTTATCTTTACAAACTCACAAAATCATAGGAGTTCGTTAATTTTTAATTCATAAATCTATGATAAAATCAATAAAATACCCTTTTTTCTTCTTTGTTTTATCAACAATTTTTACTATCGCTATGTTTTTTTTATCTGGTTGCTCTTCGCAAAACATTAAAATTTATCAAAATAACACTCCTAAATTTGATGTTCGAAAATACTTTAATGGCAATCTTGAGGCTTATGGTGTTTTGCAAAACTGGCAAGGAAAGGTCATTCGAACTTTTACAGTTAAAATGCACGGATCTTGGCAAGAAAATAACGGTGTTTTGCAAGAACATTTTTTATTTAACGACAATGAAAAACAAGAAAGAATTTGGCAACTTACCGTGCACGACGATCACAACTTTACTGCTACTGCTTCTGATGTGGTAAAAACTGCCAAAGGTCAGCAATATGGCAATGCTGTAAAAATGGATTATGTTTTAGCTATACCGGTTGGTAATAAAACTTATAATTTTACTATCAAAGATTGGTTGTTTTTGATTGATGAAAATTCTTTAGTAAATGTTTCGACCATCACTAAATTCGGCATTCCGATTGCAAAATTAAGTATTGGTTTTAAAAAGATTTAAATTATCAAAATAAACTATGAAAACAAAGTCTAATTACTTTTTATGTTTATTGTTTTTACTGTTAATATCTTGTAAAAACACACAATATTCTACCGATATTTGGCACGGCGAAGGCTTTGTTGGAGATAATAAAAACAGCAAATTAATTCAAGCCAACAAATATTTAATTGCAACTTCCGAACAATTAGCTTCGCAAACTGGGGCAGAAATCTTAAAAAAAGGTGGCAATGCAATTGATGCTGCCATTGCTTCACAGATGGTTTTAAATTTAGTTGAGCCTCAAAGTTCTGGTATTGGTGGTGGTTTATTTTTGCTTTATCATAATCATAAAACCCAAGAAAATATTTATTTTAACGGCAGAGAAACTTCTCCAAGCAAATCTTTTGCCGAAATGTTTCTTGATAACAAAAAACAGCCCAGAAATTTACATTCGGTTTTGGGTGGCGGGCTTTCTGTTGGCACTCCCGGTGCTTTGCATGCTCTTTATCAAGCTCATCAAAAATATGGCAAACTCCCTTGGAAACAGCTTTTTTTACCTGCTATTAAATTGGCAAAAAACGGTTATCCTCTCACCAATAAAATTGTGGTTAATTTACAAAAATATCCTCATCTCAAGCAATTTCCTGATATGGCGATATATTATGATAGTCAAAAAAATCCTAAACCAGTTGGCACCGTCATCAAAAATTTTGCCTTAGCAAAAACCTTAAACACTATCGCCAATCAAGGAATTAAGCCTTTTTATCACGGTGAAATTGCTAAAAAAATTGTCCATAAAGTTAAGCATTCTGCTGTAAATCCGGGTTTTTTAGAGCTTGCTGATTTGCAAAATTATCAATCATCCTCTGGAAAATTGCTTTGCTCCACTTATCGTTCTTACAAAATATGCACTATGCCACCTAGTTCTAGTGGTGTTACGGTTTTGCAAACATTGGGTATTCTCGAAAATTTTGATCTCGCTCAATACAAACCAAATTCTGTCGAATCTATTCATTTAATTGCTGAAGCAACAAAACTAGCTTATGCCGACAGAAATCAATATATCTACGATTCTACTTCGGTGCCAACCAAGCAAATGCTTGATAAAAACTATCTAAAACAACGATCTTTGCTTATTGATTTCAAAAATACTCAACATAAAATTGCCTATGGTGTTTTTAATGAAACAAAAATTTTACCAATGAGTGCCGATCTTGACAAGCCCTCTACTAGTCATCTTGTGGCGATCGATAAAGATAAAAATGCGGTTTCAATGACCAGTAGTATCGAATATATTTTTGGTGCAGGTATAATGGTTGGTGGTTTTATGCTAAATAATCAGCTTACCGATTTTTCTATGATTCCTTCTGATGAAAAGGGCAATTTAATTGCCAACAGGGTGTTGCCAAATCATCGTCCGCGTAGTTCTATGTCGCCAGTTTTTGTTTTTGATGAAAAAAATAGGCTAATTATGGCGGTCGGTTCTCCTGGTGGTCCGAGAATTATTCAGCATGTTTTGAAAGTTTTAATTGCCACTCTTGATTGGAAACTAGATATTGAAAAAGCAATTTCTTTGCCAAATTTTATCGCTCTTAATGCAAAACTTGAGTTAGAAGAAAACACTGATATTGTTGATCTTTCTTCACAATTAGCAAAACTTGGTCATCAAGTGGTAAAAATGCCAATACCAAGCGGTGTGCAAGCTTTTTATATCGATTATGCTGAAAATAAAATTTACGGTTCTGCCGATTATCGACGAAATGGTGTTGCTATTGGTGATTAAAAATGAAAAATTATTGAAAATTACTTTTGCAATTTAAATTTTAACCTCTAAAATTCTAATTGTTGTGTTTTTTTGGAGGGATGGCCGAGAGGCTTAAGGCGTCGGTTTGCTAAACCGATATATGGTTGAAAAGCTATATCGGGGGTTCGAATCCCCCTCCCTCCGCCAACATTTAATTGCGAACCGAAGCAATGCACACAATTTTTAAAAATCAAAAAGATTCAATTACGATAAAGAGATATCACGAAAAAGATTCCCGATCGTTATCCGATATTTACTTCTATACTATTCACAACATCAATATTCACGATTACTCAAAAGAGCAAATCAATGCTTGGGCACCAAAAAGTTCTCTAGAATTAGAAGGATGGAAAAAGAAGTGGGAAAAATTGTCACCGATTGTTGCGACTACTGATAATCAAATTGTTGGATTTGCTGAATTTGAAGATGATGGTCACATTGATTGTTTTTATGTTCATCATCAGTTTCAAAATAAAGGTGTTGGTTCGGCATTAATAAAGGAAATCGAACAACAAGCACTTCATAAAAATATTTCAAAGATTTTTGCTGAAGTAAGTATTACCGCAAAGCCATTTTTTCTAAGCAAAGGATTTATAGTTACTAAAGAGCAACTTAAAAAAATCAGGGGTGTTGATCTAAAAAACTTTGTTATGGAAAAAAAATTAGAAGGTAAAGTCTAATAGAAATCCCACAAAAAAGGCTTTAGAAAGCTTAATTGGAATTTTGTAAGCAAGATGCTCCGCCAACATTTAATTTCTAACCGAATCTCTTAAAATTGTCTAGAGAATATTTATACCATTTCCACTAAATTAAAACCACACTTCGATCTAAATTCCCTACACTCAAAGAAGGGGTGGATTTTCGCATAAGTACAACTTATGCGAAAAGACCAAGGTAGTGTTTGGAGACGATACGGCCGATGATATTTCGAGTAGATCCTGCCGTGGCTTGCAAAACACTACCTCATCCTCGCTTCGCCCGCCACCCCTTCGTTAGTGCTTGAAATTTAGATCGAAGTGTGGTTTTAATTTAGTGGAAATGGTAT
>RFXY01000098.1 GCA_009921385.1 Pseudomonadota bacterium | reverse complement strand
TTGTGATTTTGTTGTGATTTTTTACAAAAAAAATAGTTAATCCAAGCAAAAATAGGCAATAAAACACATTATAATCTGCCATACTAAGCCCAAGAAATTTAAATTGTGGTTGGTCGCAACGAACCGCTTGAGTTTGCTGTAGGGCAGAAAGTAGAAGGCTTGGGTCGGTGATTTTTTCGAGTTCTGTGTTTGAGGCAGAGCAACTACCTAAAAAAAATATTTTTCTTTCTACTCCGCTATGAAAGCCGGCAATGCCAATGTTGGCAAGCAACAGCAAGATTGCCAAAACTTGCCCAGCTATTTGCCACCTTATTTGTAGCTTGCAACACTTTGTTAAGCACAAAAAAACCGTGCTGTTAACGGCGATTAACCAAAAAACTATTCTTTGATAGTGGCACAAAATGCAGGGTTGTAGCCCAAAAACATATTGCGAAATATAGGCAGAAAGCAAGGCAAATAGCGAGGCTATAAACAAAATAGTCTGAATAGAAAATTTGCTAAAAATGATTTTTAAGATTCTTGGCATAATATTTGTTTGGCAATTTGTTTTCTTAATTCTACCGCTGGTTGATTGAAAGGATCGATATTTTGGCTGTAAGCTAACACAATAGTTTCAAAAAAAGAGTTCATCATTAATTTGGCTAAATAATATTCGTTTAGGCAAGGTAAATTGATAACTCTAATTAAAGCTTGTTTTTCGGCTAATAGTTTGATGGTGCTTAAGGCCTCTATTTGCAATACTTGGCTTAAAGTTTTGTTGCTAAAAATAGTGTTAGATTCTGGAATGTGCAGATGATGATTATTGGGTTTTTCGTTTAAAATAAAAGTGAAGGTTTTGTCTTTTTTGCCATCGAGATAAAGTTGTAGTTGACTGTGTTGATCGATGGTGCCAGTTGAATTGATGGGGGTGATGCCAAAGCCGTTTTTGCCAATTGATTCGGCAAAAAGTTGTCGAAACCAATTATTAAAATAACAAAGCTGGTCGGCATAGGGCATTAAAACCGTTTGGCAATAATGTTGTTGATAATAAATAGTTTGTTGAGTGCAGTAATATTGCAGATCGGTGTTGCGATGGCAAAGCAAATCATCTACCGCTTCTTTTGCCCCCAAAACAATTGCCGAAATATCAAGATTTGCCAAATGGGCAGGCAACAAACCAACTAACGAAAAACAAGAATATCTGCCCCCGATTTTTGGATTGTGAGTAAAAATTTGGGGCTGAGAGGTTGTGTTAATTGAGTTGGCGATTTTGGTTAGAGTGTTGTTTTGATTTTCGGTGATAAACACAAATTGCTCTTGCCAGTTGCTGATGTTGGCTTGCTTGAATTTTTCAATTAACAAGAGGGTTTGGCAAATTGTTTCGGTTGTTTCTCCAGATTTGCTAATAATTAATACTAATGTTTTTGCTAAAACGAGGCTATCAAAGCATTTTTTAACAGTGTTGGGATCGATTGATTCAAGAAAAATTAGTTTATTGGGTTGGTTTAAGGCTGTAAAAGTTTTTCCTCCCAAGCTAGAACCGCCAGTTCCTAGAATTAAAATTTGTTGATAATTGGATAGGTTAAAATTGTTTACGATTGATTTAACCAAATTTATTTCGTGGTTTTGTTGAACAATATTAATGGCGGGCAAGAGATTTTGTGTGATTTCTTGCTGTAATTGCTTGATTGCCACACCTACTTGTTGATGAATTTTTTGATTATTAATTTCTTGAAAATTGTGATAATTAATTTTAATCATAAACTATGAATGAACTGTTGTTTTAATAAAATCAATCGCCTTTTTTGCTACATTTTTTCTGGCTTCTTTTTTCGAGTTGCCACAAGCAATAAATTGCCAATCTAGCCCAGTTATATTAAGTGTGGCTTCAAATATTGGCTGATGTTGACTGTCGTTGATTTGAATAAATTGGTAAATTGGCAAAGATTTGTTATGGTTTTGAGTAAATTCTTGCACTTTTGAGACAAAATCTTGGTTATCGTCTAATAAATTATCGTTAGATAATAAATCTTGCCATAATTCTAAGACAATATATTTGGTTTGTAAAAAATTAGAATCAAGATAAATAGCTGCAATAATTGCTTCAACCGCGCTAGATAGATTATTTTGATTATGTTGCCCGCCCATTTTTTTTTCGCCATTGCCGATTTTTAAAATTTCAGATATATTAAGTTTTTTGGCAATAATAAGCAGGGCATCGCTTGAAACCAAATAGGCTTGTTTTTTTGATAACTCACCTTCGCAAGCAAAGGGAAGATTATCAAGCAAAAAATCGGCAATTATTGTTCCTAAAATTTTATCACCAAAAAATTCTAACCTTTCGTAGTTGTTTTTTTTAGTTTGTGAGAAGCTAGGATGAGTAATGGCAAGCTCTAGCAGGTTTTTATTTTGGAAATTATAGTTTAATTTTTTGCTAAGATTTTGAAGATTTTTCATTTTGGTTGTAAAAACATTCTGTGATATCTAATTATTTTGCTAAAATTGGCAAAATTAACATTGTCAAGATCAAGTGAAAAAAAGATTAAAGAAACTTTGCCAATTAAATTTTCGGCCGGCACATAGCCAACCATCTGCAAAAATCGGCTATCTTGCGAGTTGTCGCGGTTGTCGCCCATTACAAAATATTGATTTTCTGGTACTGTGTAAATGCCTGTATCGTCTTGATCGGTTTTTTCTTGATTCAAAATGCTAATATATTGATTTGGATTTATTTCTTCTTGCATTTGTTTTAATTCTTTAGTTGCTTGATTATCTTTATAAATACCGTCTGAAGTTTGTTTGAGAGGAATATCGTTGATAAAAATAACACCTTCTTTTATTTGAATTTTATCGTTTGGCAGGCCAATTATTCTTTTAACATAGTTGATATCTGGATTGCTTGGTAGGCGAAAAACCGCCACATCGCCTCTTTTTGGTTGTTTTGCAAAAATTCTGTCTTTAAAAAAAGGTAAGCCAAAAGGAAAAGAATAGCGACTGTAACCATAGCTAAATTTGCTGACAAAAATATAATCGCCAATCAACAGATTTGGCTTCATTGAGCCAGAAGGAATATGAAACGGTTCATATAAAAAAGAGCGAATTAGCACAGCAAAAAAAATAGCTAAAAACAAGCTTTTAAAAAAACCATCTTCGGATTTTTTACTTGGTTTATGAATTGGTTGAGGTGAAAGATTATTTTTTGTTGGTGTTTTCATTTTTTTGCAAAATTAAGCTTGTTCCTGTCATTTCTTGTGGTTTATCGATGTTAAATAGTTGCAAAATAGAAGGAGCGATATCTTGCAAAGAGCCGTTTTTTAACAAATATTGATGAGCATTTTGATTTATCAAAATAAAAGGCACGGGATTGGTGGTGTGAGCGGTGTGAGGCTGGTTTTTAGTGTCAGACATACACTCGATGTTGCCATGATCGGCAGTGATAAGCATATTACCGCCAGCTTGTAAAATGGCAGATTCAAGTAAACCGAGCTGTTTGTCGAGAGTTTCGCAAGCCTTAATTGCCGGTTGAAGCAAGCCAGAATGCCCAACCATATCGGCATTGGCATAATTGACAACGATAAAATTGTATTTTTTACTGGCAATGGCTTGTAATAATTTTTCACCAACAATATTTGCCGACATTTCGGGTTGTAAATCATAAGTGGCAACCGCTGGAGAGGGCACTAAAATTCGGTCTTCGCCAGCAAATTTTTGCTCTTGCCCGCAAGAAAAAAAGAACGAAACATGGGCATATTTTTCGGTTTCGGCGATTCTTAGTTGAGTGAGATTATGTTTGCTTAGCAATTCGGGCAAAGAATTTACCACTTTTTGTGGCGGAAATAATATTTGGTAAAAATTGTTGAGCTGTTCTGAATATTGAGTGAGGGCGATGGCGGTAGAAAATTTTTGACTATCCTGCAATGCTTGAGAAATTTGCCTAGCTCGATCGGCTCGAAAATTGGCAAAAATTAAGCCTGCTTTGTTTGTGATGCCATTGTAGTTGCCGATAGTGCTTGGCAAAATAAATTCGTCGGTAATATTTTGTTGGTAATAGTGGTTGATGGCATCTTGTGTGTTGGCAAATTTTGGACCCAAGCCAGAAATGACAACATCGCTTGTTAGCTTGATGCGATCAAGTTTGTTGTCGCGATCCATGGCATAATATCGACCAGAAATAGTGGCGATGTTGTAAGACGAAAAATGTGATAAATATTGCAAAATGCTTTTTTGAGCCACATCTCGCCCATCGGTAAAGAGATGTAAAAACAACTCGATATTATGACTTTTAACTATTTCTGCTAAATATTTTAGGTGAGAAACATGCGAATGCACCCCGCCATCAGAACATAGACCCATCAAATGACAAGGTAAATTATGTTGCTTGAGATGTTGTAAAAACTGCTCTAATTTGTTGTGTTTAGCCAAAGAACCATCGGCGATACTGAGATTGATTTTTGGTAAATCTTGATAAATAACTCTTCCTGCCCCAATGGTGATATGGCCAACTTCGGAGTTGCCAATTTGCCCTTCGGGTAAGCCAACAGAAAGGCCGGAAGTGAGCAGTTGCGAGTGCGGATAGTTGTTTAAAATTCTGCGATAGTTTGGCATATTTGC
>RFXY01000097.1 GCA_009921385.1 Pseudomonadota bacterium | reverse complement strand
TTTTTTGAAAAGTTATCAAAAAATATAATTTTATTAAGTATAAACAAAAGTATTTTTTCATCTTTTGTTGGCGAAAAATTGTTTTAATAGTTTTTGCGATTCTTCTGCACCGATGTTTTCATAAATTTCGGGCATTTGATAGGCGGTGTTGCAAATATTTGTTAAATTATTAGTGATGGCACCATATTTTTGATCAGACACAGCATAAAAAACTTTTTTCACCCTGCTTAATAAAATCGCCCCAAAGCACATAAAACAAGGCTCAAGCGAAATATATAAACTGCAATTATCTAAAAACTTTCTGCTTTTTAACACTTCTTGCATTGCCAAAAATTCGGCATGATGGCAAACATTTTGCTTGGTTAGGTTGTGTGCTTTTGCCAATATTTGTTTGTTTTCATCAACAATTATCGCACCAACGGGCACCTCGTTTGCTTGCAAAGCCAGTTTTGCCTGTTGCAAAGCCAATTGCATAAATTGATTGTGTTGATAATGGAGCTGTTGCATTATTAAATTAGGGTAAAAAAGTGCAACCACCGCTAATTTCTTGCTTTACTTGGGTGGTTTTAGGAAAGCTGATGGGCAGATTAAGATGGCTACGAATTGCCAAATAGGCAAAAGCTTCGGCTTCGATGCTGTCGCCGTTAAAACCCAATTCTTCGCTGTGATAAATATTTAAGTGAGCCAGTTGTTTTTTGATTGCCGAAATAATGCCCAGATTTTTTCGCCCTCCCCCGCATAAAACAAGGCTTTGCGGTTGCTGTGGTAAAATTTTTAATTTTTTTTCTAATATCAAAGCAAAAATAGTTGCATAATTTGCCAAAACATCTGTTTTTGGCAGTTGGTTTTGCACTTCTTGTAAAATATTGTCAAAATCTTGCCGATGAAAAGATTGCAAACTATCAAAAATCGCCTTTTGACTTATTTTTTGACACAAAGGCAAATTAACTTGACCAGCCAGAGTGAAAATGCCATTGTTATCAAAATTTTGTTGAAAGTTCTGGTGCATAAAATCGTCGAAAGGAGCATTGCCAAAACAAAAATCAAAAGCAATTAGCTGATTTTTTTGATGGCAACAATAAGTTAAATTCGCAATGCCACCAATGTTTAGAACCACGAAGGGAGATTTAATTTTTTGAAATAAATGATAATGATAAATCGGCACTAACGGAGCCCCCTGCCCGTGATGAGCCAAATCTTTATTTCTAAAATCGCCAACCACTTTTATTTTGGTTAAAGTTGCCAAAAGTTGCGGGTTGCCAAGTTGCCAAGTGAGTTGTTTTTGAGCATTATGATAAATTGTTTGCCCGTGAAAACCTAAAAAATCGATGTTAGCACTAGAAATTTGCTGATCTGCCAAAAAATCTAGCACCAAATTAGCATGAATGGTTGTGAGAGAATGTTCGAGTTCTTTGATTTCGGATAAACTTATTTTTTCGTGCATTATTTTTCTGATTTCTGCTCGAAAATTATTTAAATATGGCAAATGACGATGTTTTAGTAAATTTATTTGGTTGATGCCATCGCTTTCTAGATAGGCCAAATCTATGCCGTCAAAAGAAGTGCCTGTCATTAAACCAATTGCCTTATACATAAATTAGGATAAAATTTTGTTAAAAATGTTGAGGATTGCCAGTTTTTTATCGAGATGAAAAGTTTTTATCGCCGTTAATCGGGCATTAATGAATTCTTGTAAATCAATAATTTGCGAAATATGCAAATTAAGGCTAGCAAAAACTTGTTGTTCGGCAAAAAAATAGCGGTTGTTGCCGTTGATTTTAAAGTTGATTTTAAATTTTAACCAACTAGTTAAAAAATGATAAATTATCATTTCAAAAATCATAAAATCAAAATCTTTTTGCAAAATAAATTTATTTAATTTGGTTTGAAAATGATTTTGAAGCAAGCTTTCAAGCCAAAGTTGATAAAAAGCCAGCAAGTTTTTACCATATTGCAGGGCAATTGCCGGAGAATTTTCAGACACACAACTTAAAAATTCTAGTTCGGTTGGCAAAAAAACCGTTGATTGATTATTTTGTTGAATTACTTGGCAAAAATTAGCAAAATTTAGGGCAGGAATTTTTATTAAACGACAGCGAGATAAAATAGTTGGCAATACTTTGCTTAATTGATGAGCAATTAAAATTAAAAAAGTGTTGTTGATTGGCTCTTCGAGTGGCTTTAACAAAGCATTGCTAGCCGTTTTATTTAAATTGCAAATGCTGTCGATAATTAAAATTTTTTGCTGTTTAGCAATAGAGTTTTGTTGCAAAAAATCTTGCATTTCACGAATTTGATCGATAGTGATAACGGTTTTGTTGGCTTGCCTGCTAATTATTTTTGTTTCGGCATCTATGTGATGAGCGAATTGTGTAGCAAAAGTAGCCTTGCCAATGCCTTTGTTGCCTGCCAAAATAATGGCATGAGGTAGTTTTTCTTGCCAAAATTGTTGCAATAGTTGTTGAGCAATAGCTTCGAAGCCAATTAATTGTTGCATTTGTTGTGAATTAATTTTGCATCATTATCGTTCTTTTTTTGGTGGTGTTTAGCTCTTCTATGATTAGTTCGGTTGCATTGCCAAAATAGTTGATGCTAATCACTTTACCAGAAAGCAATTCGTTGGTTTTTTGTTGATAAAAATCAATAATATTGCCCTCTCTTACTAAATTGCCACTACCAATATCGATGCTAGTTTGGTTTTCGTAATCAACACCACTCCAAGCAATTGCCGTGGTGTTGTGTAGGCAAAAAAACAAAATGGTTAAAAAAAATTTTAGTGGTGATAAAATTGTATTCATTTTTTAAATTATTTCGGGTGGATAAAAAATAATGGAATTGTTGTTAAAATCGGGATCGGAAAAAAAATGAGCATTAAAAGCAAAATCGTAAAAATCGGCATATTTTTGTTGCAGTTCTGGCTCGATAAATTCAATGACAACTGCCGGACCAGCTTTGTGATTATGAACCTGCTTAATTAAACCGATTTGTTTATTTTGACTATCAAAAACTTGTAAATTAATTAAACTTTCAATATAAAATTCGTTTTTTTTAGGTTTTGGCAAACTATTTTTGTTGATAAAAAACTCTGCCCCCACCATTTGCTCAGCCAAATTACGATCGCTCACTCCCTCAGAAAAAGCAATTAAAACCATCCCACTGCTGGTGTTTTTAGCAGAAGAAATATTGTAGGTGAATTTTATTGGCTGTTGGTTGCGATCGTGCAGTTGATATTTGCTGAAAGTTTTTAAATTATCAGAAAAAATCAATAATTTCAAACCGCCCTTAATGCCAAAAGGGGCGACGATTTTTGCTATCAAAATATCGTTCATAAATTTTCGAGTTCAATCATTTCGGCAAAAGTTGGTCTTTTTCTAATGACCAAAAATTTATCATTATCAACCAAAACTTCTGGCACCAAAGGGCGACAGTTATATTGATTAGACATAGAAGAACCATAGGCTCCAGCACTACACAAAGCAAATAGATCGCCATTATCTGGCACGACAATTTGCCGATCAGAAGCTAAAATATCGGTTGTTTCACAAACTGGCCCAGCAAAATCAAAAGTGGCTTTTGGACCAGATTTTTTGATTATAGGCAAAACTTCGTGATAAGAACCATAAAGCCCCGGCCTCATTAAATCGTTGATGGCACCATCGATGATGACAAAACTTTTATTGGCAGTTTCTTTACAAAATAAAGTTTTTACCACCAACAAACCAGCATCGCCAACAATTGCCCGACCTGGAGCAATAGTGATAGAAACTCCCAAACCAAGAGTTGTTTGTTGTAAAAGCTTGATGTAATCTGCAATATTAATGGTTGGATTGTTTTGATAATCTATGCCAATGCCACCGCCAAAATCGAGATTTTGAATATTGTAGCCTTGTT
Source organism: Pseudomonadota bacterium (assembly GCA_009921385.1). Next base: position 728 of record RFXY01000097.1, on the reverse strand, counting down.
TTTGCAAAGACAAACAAAGCTCTCTAACTTTGCTAAAAGCGATTTCGAAAGGTTCAAGAGAAGTTATTTGTGAACCAATATGAGTGGAGATGCCATAAATTTCAAGGGCGGGAAGTTTTGAAGCCATCACATAAACCTCTTTCGCTAAATCGATATCGATGCCAAATTTATCATTTTTTCTGCCAGTGCTAATTTTGTGATGAGTGTTGGCATCGACCTTAGGATTAACTCGCAGTGAAAATTTAACTTTTTTATTGAGTTTTGTGGCTATTTCGTTCAGTAAAAACATTTCATCGATTGATTCTACCGAAAAATCATTTACCTGATTTTGCAAAGCAAAAGTAATATCTTGTGCGGTTTTGCCGACTCCTGCAAAAACAATTTTATTTGGCTTGATGCCAGCTTTTAAAGCACGAAAAATTTCACCAGCCGAAACAGCATCTACACCAGCACCAAGACCTGCTAATATTTCGACTAAATGCAAATTAGCATTAGCCTTGATGGCATAACAAATTTTATAATTCGTAAGATGATGCAAGGCAAAAGATTTAACAAATTGTTGATAATTTTCAATTATCGCCTGCTTAGAATAGCAATAAAAAGGGGTACCAACTTGTTTGGCGATGCTTGATATTGCTGCGCTTTCAACAAATAATTCGCTGATGTTGTTGTTGTTTTTATAGCTGAAAAATTGCATTTTTAAGAAAATTTTTGATTATTATCATTTT
>RFXY01000096.1 GCA_009921385.1 Pseudomonadota bacterium | reverse complement strand
TACCATTTCAACTTTAAAATTAATAAATCTAACAAAATATTTTTGAGATAAAAACTTTAAAAAACGAAAGCTGTATATCCATACAGCTTGAGGCTTTTTGAAGCTTTTTAGCCAAAAAGATGAAGTTAGATTTATTAAATATCTAACAATGTATTTTAAGTTGAAATGGTATAAGTAAGGCATATAAGCTAGATAAATAGGGTGTTGATATTGATTTTTCTTTGGCGAATTGTAAGGCATTGCCTAATATTGCTTCAATTTCGAGTGGTCGATGATGTTTAAAATCAAGTAACATGCTGGTTTCGTAAGGAACCATTTTTTCAGTATAAGCAATTTTTTTTGCAATAATATTTTCTGGCAAAAAACAGCCATCGGCTTTGGCAAGTAAAAAAACTTCTTGCATTACTTGCATAATTAGTTGTCGACAATGTGTGTTGTCTAGCATTTGCTTAGTGTTGCAACCGCCACTTAACACTGAAATTGGGTTGAAAGAAGCATTCCAGATTAATTTTTCCCAACGATCGGTTTGAATATTGTCGCTTACTGTTGTTGCGATGTTGACTTGATTAAACAGATTTGCCAAAAAATGTGTATCGATACTGGCTTTTTTTTGATAATTTCCCATAATAAGATGGCCATTATCTTGATGATGAATCTTGGTGTTGCTGATTTTTGCCACACAAACAAAGGCGATAACACTAATAATTTGTTGTTGAATTTTTTTTGCTAAATCGCACTCAATGTTGATGCCGTTTTGTATCAGAACAATTTTGGTGTGTTTTGCTAACACTGGGGCAATAATACTAGGTAAATCAATGCTTGGCAAAACTTTGGTGGCGATTAAAATATAGTCGGGTTGTTGTTGATATTTGGCTAAATCATCAATAACCAATTGCGGACGAAAACAATAAGTTTGGTTGATGCTAAGAATATCGATACCTTTTTCTTGCACTTCTTGGGCATTTTTTCGCACCAATAAGCAAATTTCTGCACCCGCCTGCCAAAGCTTTGAAGCATAAAAACAACCAATTGCACCGGCTCCAATTACTAAAATTTTGGTCATAAAGTAGAAATATGATTAAAAATAATAAAACAAAAACAACAAATGTAAATTAAACTAGATAAAATAGCAGAGAAAAATACTATTTCTAACAAAGGAAGAAAAGAGTTTTTATGATGAATGTTAAAGAAAAAAAGAAAGCAAATCAAGAGGCAAATTGCTAAAACTCCAAGAAAAAAGTTTTTTTGCCAAAAGGCAAATAACAATAAATAACAACTAAACAGCAACAAAAAAGGCAAAAGAAAGTTAAAAATGGCATTTTGTAAATTTTGATGGTTCTGCATTAGATTTTTTCGATTGTGGTTTTGTTATTTTTTTGATATTCGAGGTATATTTTGTTTTCTATTCTAAGGTCGATGGTTTTTAAGTTTTTTATTTCTGGATTGTTGTTATTGTATATTTTTGCTAAATTTTGCCAAGCATTGTAAATGTTGTTTTCGGGCATTTTAATGAGAGTGCCATCAAGCAATATAAGATTCCATCTTCTTTCGCCAACCCAGTGAGCAGAATAAATTAAGCTGCTAATATTTTGATTAATGGTGATAATGTTAAAAAAAGATTTAATATTTTTATTGGCTCCTAAGCCAGAAAAAATCAGCATATTTTCGAATTCTGATTTTTCGGAATCGGGTATTTTATTGAGTGAAATAATAATATCGCCGTCTTTGTCGACTAAGAATTTTTCTGCCCCATCAAACCACAAAGCGATTGGTTGATATTCGGTGATGATAATGTGTAGTTGATTAAGCAAATTTCTTTTGATGACAATATTTTTTAACCAAGGCAAAGAATTGCGCAATTGTTCTTGCAAATCAAGTAAAGATATGGCGACGATATGATTATTGCCGAGATGATTTTTAATGATTTGAGTTATTTCTTCGTTATTGATTTTTTTATTTCCTGTGATGATGATTTTTAAGGGCTGAAAAAAAAGTGGCGATTTTAGGTTGTTGACGATGATTTTGGTTAAAAAATCGGGCTTATGAATGGCGAGACCTAAAAAAGCAAAAATCAACAACAAGAAAAACGAAATAACTAGGGTTGTGAGTGTTTTTTTTATTTTAATTATTATTCTAGGAATTATTATTTTGGGCAGTTTGTTTTTCATTTGTGGTTGAAATATAAACGAATTAAAAATCAATCATAAGAAGCCGAATTTAGCAACATTTGCACAATTTCGGCAAATGAAATACCGAGATGTTTGGCAATTTTTGGCACAATCGAAGTGGGAGTAAAGCCTGGATGAGTGTTGATTTCGAGCATATAAATTTGATTGTCGCCATTTTTGTTGTTGTTTAAAATGAATTCAATTCTGCAAATTTTTTCGCAACCAAAAACTTTGGTGGCTTTTTCTGCAAGCGATAGCACTTCTTGATATTGTGTTTCGCTAATTGGAGCGGGCATAAAATATTGAGTGAGACCTGGTGTGTATTTGCATTTGTAATCGTAAAAATCGCCACTTGGTTTAACTTCTAGGGCTCCTAAAGCTTTGCCGTTGATAACCGCTACATCAAGCTCTTGCCCTGCTAAATATTGCTCGGCAATAATGGTTTTGCCGTGTTGCCATTGATAATTAGCAAAATTATAGTTTGCAGAATGTTTAATAATTTCAACCCCAACACTAGAGCCTTCGCTAAGCGGTTTTAGCACAAAACCAGAGCCAAATGTGGCTAATTTTTGTTGATTTAAAGCATCTTGCCCTTGGTGTAATAAATGATATTGAGCGGTTTTAATGTCGTTGCTTTTGCAAATTTGGTGAGTGATGTTTTTATCCATACATAAAGCAGCAGAAAGCAAACCGCAATGAGTGTAGGGAATTTGCATAATGTCGAGCATTCCTTGTATTTTGCCGTCTTCTCCGCCATAGCCATGCAGAGCATTAAAAATAATATCGGGTTTAATTGCTAATAAATCGTAAACAATTTGGTGAGAAAAATCGATTTTGGTGGCTTGATAGCCAAGTTCTTGTAAAGCGACATAAACCGCCTCTCCAGTTTTTAAAGAAATTTCTCTTTCAGAATTAAAACCGCCCATTAAAACTGCAATATGTTTATTTTTCATTGTTTGCTTGATTATTATTTTTTGGTTGTGAAAAAATATGTGGTTTTTGACTAATATTTTTGGCTATTTCTTGTTGATTTTTTGCCATTTTTTGCCTATTATTTTTTTCTGTTATTTTGTGTAAAGTGTAATCAATTAAAACAGGTAACGGAATTTTTAGAGCTTTGGCAACCTCGTTAAGACTAGCAAAACATTCAAGAACTTCGGGTGGTAAATTGATGTTATAGTGTTTGGCAAAATATTTAGCCTGAAATTCGAGTGGTGAAGAATCTTTGTTGGGCTCGCCAATATGAATTGGTATGTTAGAATTATTGGTGTTGATGTTAAATGATGTGGTTTTCATAATTTTTCAAAATGAGCCAATATTTTTTGAGCTAAACAAATAGCGAGTTGTTGTTTGCTGATTTTGCCTAGCTTTTGCTGTTCTTCTTTGGCAATGAAAACAGCATCGGTGTTATTGCAACCAAAAATATTACCATTATCAATATCATTAGCAACAATTAAATTGCAGTTCTTGGCAACTAATTTTTGTGTGGCAAACTCAACTAAATTTTCGCTTTCGGCAGCAAAACCAACCACCAGTGCAGGGCGATTTTTTGCCCAGCCTACTGTGTGTAAAATATCGGGATTCGGCTCTAGATGCAAGGTTAAATTAGTTTGATTTTGTTTTTTGATTTTTTGTTTGGCAGGATTGATAACTTTAAAATCGGCAACCGCAGCACAACCAATAAAAACATCGGTATTTTCTAGGTTATTTTGCACTGTGTTTAGCATTTCTTGAGCGGTTTTGATTTGAATTGTCGAAAGATAATGAGGTATTTCTTGGTTGATATTGCCATAAATTAACAACACTTCCGCCCCTAGATAATGCAAAATATTGGCGATGGCGATGGCTTGTTTGCCAGAAGATTTGTTGCCAATAAACCTTACTGCATCGATATTTTCTTGGGTTGAGCCAGCGGTGATGATAATTTTTTTACCAAGCAAAGCTTTTTGATAAAAATTTTGATGCTGAGAATTTTGGTTATTTGATAGTGATAAAATATCAAAAAAACTAGTGATTGCTTGGCAAATTTCGGCAGGTTCCCACATTTTGCCAACTCCGTGTTCTTGACAAGCAAGCAGGCCAACTTTTGGTGGCAAAAAATAAAGTAACTCATTTTGTTGTAAAAAAGCCAAATTTTTTTGAGTAGCAAGATTATGCCACATACTGGTGTTCATGGCAGGTGCGATAATTGTTGGGGACTGATTGGCAAGCATCACCGCAGAAGCTAAATCGTTGGCAAAGCCGCCGGCCATTTTAGCCAAAAAATCGGCGGTAGCAGGAGCGATCACCACTAAATCGGCTTGTCTTGTGAGTTGAATATGTTCTATGCCATTATCGCTAAACAGCTGAGTATAAACTTTTTCTGCATTGAGGCTTTTTACTAAAAGTGGGCTGATAAATTGTGAAGCCGATTCAGTAAGAATAACACTGATAAGATGATTTTGTTTTTGCAATAAACGAAT
>RFXY01000095.1 GCA_009921385.1 Pseudomonadota bacterium | reverse complement strand
TATTGCTTAAACCAAGGCTAATTCGCAAACCACCTTGCCAAAATTTTTCGTCTGTTGCGAGGGCTTTTAAAATTCGTGATTGATTAATTGAGCCCGAAGAACAAGCAGAACCGGCACTTAAACAAATGTTGTGTAAATCGCAATGAATTAGAGCGATTTGCGAATTTTGTTTGGCAACCGAAAAAAATAAAGTATTGGCTATTCTTGGCACTTCTTGGCTAAAAATTTGCAAATTATCACCACAAATAGTTTTTAAACCTTGTTGCAATTTGTCAATCAAGCCACTAATTTTGGCAAACTCAACTAAATTTTCTTTGGCTTGCTGACAAGCAACAGCAAAACCAACAATTCCTGCCACATTTAAACTGCCTGCCCTTTTGCCCTTTTCTTGCTTGCTACCTAAAATTAAAGGCTCAATATCAAGCCCTTTTCTTACCAGCAAAGCCCCAACACCTTGCGGACCGCCAAACTTGTGTGCCGAAACCGAAGCAAAATCAACATTTAATTCTTCGAGATCAACCTTTATTTTGCCCACCGCCTGCACGATGTCACAATGGATTAGCCCTGATTTTTGATGCACGATTTTAGCAATTTCGGCCACAGGTTGAATTGAGCCAGTTTCGTTGTTGGCAAGCATTGCCGAAACCAAAAAATTGCTATGCTTTGGCAGTTTTTCTTGTAAATCAGAAATATTGATGATGGCATGTTGGTTGCTGGCAATTTCGGTGATTTTTTTACCATAAGGGCGACAATTAAACACCGAAGAATGCTCGATGGTTGAAAATAAAATATCACTCACATCTTTAATGCCATTAAACACTGTGTTGGTAGCCTCGGTTGAGCCAGAAGTAAAAATAACTTCGTAGTTGTGGGCATTCAACAAATTTTGCAGATTTTTTCTTGCCTCATTTACCAATTTGTTGGCTTGATTGCCAAGCTGATGCACCGCAGAAGTGTTGTAGGGAAATTGATAAACCTGACTCATCGCCAACAAAGCTTCTGGGCTTAGTAAAGTTGTGGCATTGTGATCGAAATAAACAGGTTGAGTAATCATAGACTTTTTATGGTTATAGAATCTAGATAAGAATAAATTTGTTTTTCAAGACCGTGCCATAGATGATGGGTTTTGCACTTGCTTTTATTTTGCAAACAGCCAGAATTGACGGTTTGACAACGAGTCATTTTAATGGGCTCGCCAATTGCTTTTACAATGTTGGCAATGGTTATTTCTTGCGGGCTTTTTGCCAAAATATAGCCACCACCAGGGCCTTTTAAGGCAGAAACGATGCCCGACTTTTTGAGAGCCGAAAAAATTTGCTCAAGATAAGAAAGCGAAATATTTTGAGCAAGAGCAATTTGGCTTAAATTGATAACTTTATTATTTTGCTGATGACCGTGCCATATTTCAAGCACCGCCATTACGGCATAACGAGCTTTGGTGGTTAGAATCATAAAACAAAAAAAGTTATACCATTTACATAAAAAAAATACCCTACTATTTTACTAGGTTATTTTTTTGATGCAACATCTTTTTTTGTTAAAATATTTGTGGAAATGGTATAATTTCGCTCTGGTTTAGTTTCTCATAAAAAACATCTTGCATTTTAGGGGTGGTGTTTTAATATTGTTTTTTTTCATTAAACACAAGTTTAAGCCATTTTTATGTCGGTTTTTAAGGCTGAAAAAATAATGCATCACACTGCTTACCAAATTTTTGACATAATTGCCGATGTGGCAAGTTATCCACAGTTTTTGCCATGGTGCAAGCAAGCTAGCATTGTGCAAAAGTTTTCTTTGCAACATTTTCATGCCGAACTTGCTGTGTCTTTTCATCATATTTTACAAAAATATACTTCTAATGTGGTACTTACTCAACACAACACTCATCATTTTGTGGTTGAAGCCAATGCTATTAAGGGCCCATTTCAAAAACTGCACAGCAAATGGGAAATAACAGGGCTCGGTAATAATTGTTGCAAAGTGAGTTTTTTTCTTGATTTTGCTTTTAATTCGTTTTTACTCAACAAAACTATTGGCTTGGTTTTTTCTTCGGCCAGCCAAAAAATGATCGATGCTTTCGAAAAAAGAGCCACTCAACTTTATTCTCATCAATTGCCATAATGTATATACCACTACGAAACCACACCTCTTACAGCTTGTGTTCTGGAGCAATTAAAATTGATGCTTTGGTTGATTTTGCCAAAACTCAGCAATTGCCAGCAATTGGCATTTGCGATAGTCAAAATTTGTTTGGTGCTTTAGAGTTTTCGCTTGCTTGCAAAAAAGCGGGCATTCAGCCGATTGTGGGCTGTGAATTGCTGGTTGATTTTCATTTGTTAGAAACCAAAAACAACAATCATCTTGATTTTGAAAAATCACTGGCCACCACTCCGCTATTTGCCTTTAACCAACAAGGCTATGAAAACCTAATGAGTTTGGTGAGTTATAGTTTTTTACATCGAAAATCAACTGCCAGCCCATTTGTTGAAGTAGAATTGTTAAAAAAATACAGCGAAGGGCTAATCGCCTTGTCGGGCGGTTTAACTGGGGCGGTGGCAAAATTGTTGCTTAACAACCAAAAACAATTGGCTGGGCAAATTCTTGGCGAATTAACAACAATGTTTCCTGACAATAATTTTTACCTCGAAATCACTAGGCACAAGCATCAAGACGAACAAAAAATCGAAGCAGAAATAGTGCAATTGGCAATCGATTATAACATTCCTTTGGTTGCCACCAACAATGCTTTTTTTGCCACCCCCGATATGTACGAAGCTCAAGATATTTTATCTTGCATAGCTTCGGGCAGTGCTTTAGAAGAAGAGGGTAGAACAAAAAATACTCCTTGGCAATTTTTACAAAATTCGCAAGAATTTTGCCAGCTTTTTGCCGATATACCCGAAGCTCTAGAAAACACCATCAATATTGCTAAAAAGTGCCACATAATGCCGATCGAGCGGGCTCCTGCTTTGCCGAGCTTTAGTTTAGATCCAAATTTTAACGAACATCACGAAATTATAGAGCAAGCCAAATTGGGTTTAGCCACAAGATTACAACAAAAATTTGCTGGTTCGCAACATAACGAACAACAGCAACAAGAAATTACCTTGCAATATCAACAAAGGCTAGAATACGAACTTGGCATTATCAATAAAATGAATTTTGCTGGTTATTTTTTAATTGTCTCTGATTTTATCAAGTGGGCAAAACATCAGCAAATTCCTGTGGGGCCTGGCCGGGGTTCGGGGGCGGGCTGTGTGGTGGCTTGGGCCTTGCAAATCACCGATCTTGATCCCATCAGATTTGGCTTGCTTTTTGAGCGATTTTTAAACCCAGAAAGAGTCTCGATGCCAGATTTTGATATTGATTTTTGCCAATTGCGAAGAGATGAAGTTATTGATTATGTGCAAAAAAAATATGGCTTTGATTATGTGGCACAAATTATTACTTTTGGTAAATTGCAGGCAAGGGCCGTTTTAAAAGATGTGGGGCGAGTTTTGCAAATGCCCTACAGCCAAGTTGACAGAATTTGCAAGCTCATTCCGTTTAATGCCATTGAGGCTGTCACTTTGCAAAAAGCTATTGAAATGGATAAAGATCTACAGCAAGCAATCGAAGATGACACTCAAATTGCTAGGTTGGTTGATATTGGCTTAAAGCTAGAAGGGCTAAACCGCCATGCCTCAACTCATGCGGCGGGCATTGTTATTGGCGATAAACCTTTGCAAAAAATTTGTGCCTTGTATCAAGATGTTGATTCTACCATGCCTGCGGTTGGTTATTCTATGAAATATGCCGAGTCTGCGGGCTTGGTAAAGTTTGATTTTTTGGGCCTAAAAACTCTCACCGTGATTGCTGAAACCGTAAAATTAGTTACCCAAACTCGCAAAATTAACATCGACATCAACACTATTTCTCTTACCGACAAAATCACTTTTGATATGCTGGCAATTGGCGATTCTATTGGGGTTTTTCAAATTGAATCTTCGGGTATGCGATCGGTTCTTAAACAAATGAAAGCCGATAAATTTGAAGATATAATTGCTCTTATTTCGCTTTATCGCCCAGGGCCTATCGATAATATTCCAACTTATATCAGAAGAAAACATAAAGAAGAAAAAATAGAATATCCGCACCCGCTGTTGCAAGAAGTGTTGCAAGAAACTTATGGGGTGATAGTTTATCAAGAGCAAGTGATGGAAATTGCTAAAATTTTGGCAGGCTACAGCCTTGGTTCTGCCGACTTGCTAAGAAGGGCGATGGGCAAAAAAATCAAAGAAGAAATGGATAAACAAAGAGAAATTTTTGTGGCAGGAGCCAGCAAAAACAATATCAATTCTCAGCAAGCTTCCGAAATTTTTGATTTAGTCGATAAATTTGCGGGCTACGGTTTTAACAAATCTCATGCCGCAGCTTATGCTTTAATTTCGTATCAAACCGCCTATTTAAAGGCAAATTTTTTGCCAGAATTTTTAACCGCCTCCATCAATTTAGAGCTCGACAACACCGATAAAATCAATGTTTATCTGCAAGTTGCCAAAAGCCATAACATTGCAGTTTTACCCCCTAGCGTTAACCATTCGCAAGCTCATTTTAGTATTGAACAAATCTGATAAAATTCAATTAATGCCATTTCCCATATTTATATAGCTTATAA
>RFXY01000094.1 GCA_009921385.1 Pseudomonadota bacterium | reverse complement strand
ATATGTTGAATATGTGGCTAAAAATAGCCAAAATTTCTCCTCAAAACTAGCAAAAAATTAAAACAAATTTGGAATTCAACAGTGCCTTTTAGTTTAAAGATATAACGAAATTACCAATCTTAATTACCAATCTTTATGGCAAATCAATGTTTGGCTTTGGCAAAGAAATCGATTAGCATACAAATAGAAGCCTTAGAAAGGTTAAAAAACATTATAGATGACAATTTTTTACAAGCTATAGAACTTATCAAAAACTGCCAAGGCAAGGTTATTGTAAGTGGCATGGGCAAATCTGGGCATATTGGCAATAAAATTGCGGCCACTTTGGCTTCTACCGGCACTTCGGCTTTTTTCTTGCACCCAAGCGAAGCTAGCCACGGCGATTTAGGTATGATAAGCAAGCAAGATATGTTAATATTAATTTCAAATTCTGGCGAAAGCAAAGAGTTGTTCGATATCATTCATTTTGCCAAGCGATTTAGCATCAACATTATCGGCATCACTAGCAAAACCAACTCTACTTTGGCAAAGACAAGCGATGTTGCTTTGGTTTTGCCTGCCCATCAAGAGGCTAATTTGGTGAATGCTCCAACCACTTCAACCACACTTGCTTTGGTTTTGGGCGATGCTTTGGCGGTGAGTTTGTTAGAAGAAAAAAAGTTTAATCAAGAACAATACAAAATTTTTCATCCTGGTGGCAAAATTGGTACTTCTTTGCTAAGTGTGTCAAACATTATGCGAACACAAAATCAAATTCCCTTGGTGCAAGCCTCTGAAAATATGCAAGAAGTGTTGCTAGAAATGACTTCTAAACACTTGGGTTGTGTTGGAGTGCTTGCCGAAAATGCTTTAATTGGCATCATCACCGATGGCGATTTAAGAAGGTCTTTTTGTGTTGATTTTTTACAAAAAATAGCCAAGCAAGTGATGACCACAAACCCCATCACCATTAACGAGCACATTTTGGCAATAAAAGCAGTGGCTTTAATGAACGAAAAAGGCATTACCAGTGTTTTTGTGGTTGATGAAGGCAACAAACCTTTAGGCATCTTACATTTGCACGATTGTTTAAAAGCAGGAATTGTTTAATATTATGTCGCTAAATAAACAAGAAAACCAACCAAACAAACCTCATCTTAGATACGATTTGCAAATTATCGCCGATCTTATTTCAGAAAAAAGTAAAGTGCTCGACATTGGCTGTGCCGATGGCGAGTTGTTGCATTTTTTGCAAGAACACAAGCAAGTGCAAAGTTTTGGGCTAGAAATATCGCAAAATTTGGTAAGCAAGGCAATTATCAAAGGTTTGTCGGTTATTCAGGGCAATGCCGAATCTGATTTATCAATTTATCCCAATCAATCTTTTGATTATGCAATTTTAAGCCAAACCATTCAGGCAACACATAATCCACCAAAAATTTTGCAAGAAATGTTGCGAATTTCTAAGTTTGCCATTGTTTCGTTGCCAAATTTTGCTTTTTTGCAAAATCGCTGGCATTTAATGTTTAAAGGCGAAATGCCTGTCAATAAACATATTCCGTTTCAATGGTATGAAACCCCCAATATTCATTTTTGCTCAATTAAAGATTTTCTTAAACTATGTTTTGATCTCAACTTTCTTATTGAACATCAGGTTTATCTTGTTAATAATGCTCTTTTGCCGAATATTTTGCAAAATAAATTTGTGGCAAATTTGCTCGCTCAATATGCTATTTTTTTAATCAGCAAGGCAAGCGATATCAACATCACCCAAGAAAAACCAATCTATAACTCTCAGAAATTAGCTATTTCAATATGCAACAATACTTCTGGTTAATTATTTTGCTTTTTTCTTCTGCTTGTGCTTTTGAAGAAGGAGCGAATAAAAAATTTGTCAAAAGAAAATATCGCACCAAGCCCAGCGAATCGATGCAAATAGGTTCGCCAAAAGACAATATTTATAGCACCAAAGAATTTTCGATTATCAAAATTAATCAAGGTCAAAAACAAGAACAAACCCAGCAAATACAAGATCAGCCAGAAGAAAACACTAATATTTTAAATTATTACCCCAAAACCGCGCGATACGAAGGTATTTTTAAAATTGGCAAGCCCTACACAGCTTTTGACATCACCTACACTCCGCAAAACTACGAAACCTTCGAAGAAATCGGCACCGCCTCTTGGTATGGTAAAGATTTTCATGGCAAAAAAACCGCCAACGGCGAAACCTATAATTTAGACGATCTAACCGCAGCTCACCCCACTTTACCTTTACCTTCGATGATAAAAGTAACAAATCTCGATAACAACAAAAGTCAAGTGGTGAGAGTTAACGATCGAGGGCCGTTTGCCAAAAATCGAGTAATTGATGTTTCAGAAAAAACCGCCGAAATTTTGGGTTTTAAAAACAAAGGCACCACACAAGTAAAGGTCGAATTACTAAGAGAAGAAACCGATAAGATGCTAGAAATGCTTGGCCTAAACGAAAACTAATTATTTTATTAAAAATAATTAGTTTATCTATTGATGATAAAATATATTGTTTTATAATTTAGTTTTTTTAACTCACAAATTATAAGATATATGAAAGCAGAATCAGGTTTACCAAGCGATGAACGGCAGTCTTTGTTAGAGAGCAGAGATCAATCGCCACCACCAGCAAGAAGTATTGCTGATCGTGACATAGAGAGAGGTAATTAACCGATCCATTTTCTCTATCAAAACAAGGGGTTTTAACCCCTCGTTTTGATAGAGTTATACCATTTTCACTAATTAAAACCACACTTCGATCTAAATTCCCCTTTTTTAGAAGTGGTGGCCGTGAAACGGCTGGGGTAGTGTTGTGAAACACGGAAAAATGCTAATTCAAGTCAAATTCCTACCGTGTGTTGCCGACACTACCCCGTCGACCTTCGGTCGCCACCCCTTCTAAAAAAGGGGAATTTTGCAACGAATTCGATCTAAATTCCCCTTCCTTTGGTGCGGGGAATTTAGATCGAAGCGTGGTTTTAATTAGTGGAATTGTTATAAAAAGGAGCTTTGTGGCAAATTTTTAGCTGTTTATCTATATTTTTTTTGATAAGGTGCATCGTCAATAGAGCTGGGGCAAAGGCTGTTGCCTAGCGAAAAACTAACATAAATTTGGAAATGCAATAGTCTCGTTATTTAGGTCTGCATTGCTTTTTTATTTTAGTAAAATCGGAATATTTAACAAAAATATAATCTCCTCTGCCATCAATATTTTCGTCTTCAATATCGTCGCCCTCAATATTGTCGACTACAGGAGACAAAAGTTTTTTTAATTGAATTGTCTGAACTATTTTTGATATAATGCAAGATGCATTTTAAATGATTAGCTTTTGAAGGATCGGCAGGTGTTTTAATCATTTCACTTGGTCTTCCCCCTAAATAATCAAGTGCTCTTTCAATTTCTTTTTCTAATTCAAGAGCAAAAACAAGATAATGATTGTTTCCATTGAGTTCTTTTAATTTTTGTGGTAATAAGTAATTTGACCAAGATGTTAAATTTATTTCAAATGATTCGAGAATGTTGGTGGATTCTGTTAAATAAATTTTATTATTAATAACCAATAACTCACCTATTGAATATGGAAAATCATTTCTGCTATGAAAAATATGTGCCGTTTCGTTGCCTTTTGTGATGATAAAATTTGAATACATACCATAATTTGGATGAGCATCTAATTGACAGTAGTCAAAATAAGATTGCTCTTTTTTTGCAAAAGGAGAATGATTAGACGGAAAAAATATTTTGTAATATAACTTTTCGGTTTCAGAGCAGTATACTTCGAATTCTTTATCGTATTTTTCTTTATTGTTGTAATAAGGCGATTCATTTAATGCTGTAAATTCTTTGAGATATTCTGTGCTAGATGGAATATAAAAAAGATGTGGATATTTCTGATGAAAATTAAGCATAGCTATCATAGAGCCGTACCAAGTGTTAAGACAGCCAATTAAAATATTTTCTTGCTTGGTTGGAGTAGATTCTTTATTTTTGCTGTATTTCAGGCAATTGTTTCGAGCATTTAGCAGGTCTTTTATTTTGTTTCTAAAATTTTCTTTATCTTGCTCTTTTGGTAAATTTTTGATTATTTTTTTGTAAAGCAGATTATATTCTTTGTCAAGAGATTCAATGTTAGCTTTTTTTGAATGATAAATTATATATTCTATGGGTTTTGTTGGTAGGGCTTTAGCTTGAAAGCTAAATAGCATCAAAACTACAAGAAATAGCAGTAGTTTATTATAAACAGATAGCCTAAGTTTAATTAGTAAACAAAAAAGCTGCTATTGTTTTTTCAGATAAACCTCTGAGCCAGATTGCTTGAATTTTTCACTCATTTCTTGCATTCCTTGCTGTTTTTTGGCATAGTCCCTAACATCTTGGGTGATTTTCATTGAGCAAAATTTTGGCCCGCACATCGAGCAAAAATGTGCTAGTTTAGCTCCTTCGGCAGGCAAAGTGGCATCGTGGTAAGATTTGGCAGTTTCAGGATCGAGGCTTAAATTGAACTGGTCTTGCCATCTAAATTCAAATCGAGCTTTCGAAAGTTCGTCGTCCCAAGCTCTGGCTGCTTCGTTGCCTTTGGCAAGATCGGCGGCATGAGATGCGATTTTATAGGCAATAACTCCTGCTTTAACATCTTCTTTATTTGGCAAGCCAAGATG
>RFXY01000093.1 GCA_009921385.1 Pseudomonadota bacterium | reverse complement strand
TGTTTTTTTTGATAAAAACAACATTTTTTGTGCCACAATTTTTAAACCAGCTTCTTCAAATTTTGCATTGATTTTACCAGTAAGATTTCTTTCGGTGGCATCTGGTTTGATGATAGATAAAGTATATTCGCAGTTCATATGTTTAGTGAGTATTTTTAATTATTTTTTAGCTTCGGTTTTTTTAACTTCGGTTTTTTTATCTTCTGATTTTGCAGTAGAATCGGCTGTTGCGGTAGTTTTGTCATCTTCAGATTTGCCTCGGCCAATGATGCTTGCAATAAGGAAATTGCTTTTTTTTGCCAATTTACAACCAGCAGGAATTTTTAATTGAGATGAACGAAATTTACCACCAACATGCAAAGAAACAACATCGGCCTCAATGTGAGTTGGAATGTTTTTTTCTTCTTCGCAAATTAATTGCACTTTTCGAGCCACCACATGTAAAAAACCACCTCTTTTTAAACCAGGAGATCTATCGACATTGGTAAAATTAATTTTTGCTTGAGCAATAATAGGTTTATTAGCATTGCAAAATATAAAATCGATATGAATTGGAAAATCAGAAACTGGATCAAGCTCTATTTTGTAAGGAATAACACGATAATTTTCGTTATCGCTTATTTTAAGATCAAAAACAGTGGTTGTAGAATTGCCTTTTTTATATTCTGATAAAAATTGGTGAGAATCTATACTAAGATTAATATTGCCATCTTTATTATAAATAATAGCTGGTATTAGACCTTGTTTTTTTAACTTTTTAGCAAAAGATTTGCCTATTTCATTTCTAAGGTTGGCATTTATGGTAATTGACATAAAATAAAGATATTAAAATTGTTTTTTTAAAAAATGATAAAAATTTTAGCCTCGATAAAATTAAAGTCAAGATAAGAAATTATAATATTAAAAAAATTATGATACCATTAAATGGCAAACATTGTCGTTATAAGTTTTGATTGATAATGGCACTGTTGCATCCCAAATTATATTTTACTTTATTTGCCATTTTTGGTATAAATTTCTGCTATTTTTAGCCAAATTATGTTGATATGTGGCTAAAAATAGCCAAAATTTCTCCTCAAAACTAGCAAATAAAGTAAAATATAATTTGGAATTCAACAGTGCCATAATTTATTGTTCTTGAACTTGGTTTTCTTCCGGTGTTGTTTCGGCATTTTTTTGTTGTGCTTTGGCTTTTTGCTCTTTAAGAATATAACGATATTTTGCAACATTTTGATTGTGCTCTTCTAGTGTTTTCGCAAATAAATGACCGCTACCTTTTGCATTGGCAACAAAAAATAAATAATCGGTGGTAGGTGGGTTTAAAACAGCTTTAATAGAAGCCAATCCTGGGTTACAAATGGGAGTTGGAGGTAAGCCATAAACATTGTAAGTGTTAAACACAGAATTATTTTGAATATCAGAAACTCTAATTGGTCTTTCTAGAGATTTATCACCAAAAGCAAAAGAATAAATGATAGTTGGATCTGATTGTAATTTCATACCTTTTTTTAGTCGATTAACAAAAACAGAAGCGACCTTGCCTATTTCGGTGCTTAAACCAGTTTCTTTTTCAACGATAGAAGCTAGTATAATTGCCTGTTCTTTAGTGATAACAGGAATTGTTTGATCTCTTTTTTCCCAAAGATCGTCGATGGCTTTTTTCATAGAATTTTGCATTCTTTGTACAATACCAACTCTGGTTTCGTTATAAGAATAAAAATAAGTTTCTGGCAAAATTGAGCCTTCTAAAATTTTTTCAGGCGGATTGCCAATTAAACCAGGTGCATTGGCAACTATATGTAAAGCAAAATGACTAGACAAACCTTCGGCAATAGTTATTTTACGAAAAAAAATATTGCCTTTAATCATTCTATGTAAAATTTTATAGTAGGAAAGATTTTTTTCTAAAAAATATTCACCATAACGAACTTTGGGGTCGATACCTTTAATTATTTGACCGATAATTAAAAATGCTTTGGGATGTTGGATAATTTTTTCTTGATGAAGTTTTTCAACAACTTGTCTTAAAGTAAGGCCACTTTCGATAATAAATTTTTTATCTTGTTTGTGATAAAAATTTGGAGCATTAAAATACATTACCAAGGCTAAAATTGTTACTAGATAAGCAACAATAAAAACCGCTAAAGTGGCCGGAATAATAAGAGCAAAGTTTTTTTTCATGGTTTAATATTTGGCAAAAATTAAGCAGGCATTAGTTCCGCCAAAACCAAAAGAATTTGACATAGCAAAATTAATATTTCTTTCTTGAGCTTTATTTGCCACCAAGTTTAAATCGCAACCAGCAGAAGGATGCTCTAGGTTGAGAGTTGGTGGAACTATTTTGCTATTAATTGCCTGTATTGAAAAAATTGCCTCAATCGCACCAGCAGCTCCAAGTAAATGACCAGTGGCAGATTTAGTGGAAGACATACAAAGTTTATAAGCATGCTCTTGAAATACTTTTTTTACCGCATTTAATTCGATAATATCTCCCAAAGGAGTTGAAGTGCCGTGAGCATTGATATAGTCTATTTGTTCTGGTGTGATATTTGCAGTTCTTAGAGCTAAATTCATAGCATAAGTTGTGCCTCTACCACTTTCTTCTGGGGCGGTGATGTGATAAGCATCGCCAGATAAACCATAACCAACCAGTTCGGCATAAATTTTCGCCCCTCTTTTTTTGGCATGTTCTAGTTCTTCTAAAACAAGAATTCCGGCACCTTCGCCCATGACAAAACCATCTCTTTTTTCGTCCCATGGTCGAGAAGAAATAGCAGGATTATCGTTAAACGAAGTAGAAAGTGCTCTTAAAGCAGCAAAACCACCGATACCAGAAGGGCAAATTGCTGATTCTGCACCGCCAGCAACCATTACATCGACATCGCCATATTGAATCATTCTCATAGCATCGCCAATAGCATGCGAACCAGAAGCACAAGCGGTTACCACTGAATGATTAGGGCCCATAAAACCGTGAGCGATAGAAATTTGCCCAGAAGCTAAATTGATAAGACTTTGCGGTATAAAAAAAGGAGTAATTTTTTTGATACCTCTTTCGTGCATTTGCAACACCGTTTTTTCTATGGCCGGCAAGCCACCAATGCCAGAGCCAATAATAACACCTGCTCTATATTTTTGCTCTTCGTTTTGGGCGACATAACCAGAATCGGCAACCGCTTGTTTGGCGGCCGCAATAGCAAAATGAATGAAGCGATCCATTTTTTTCTGCTCTTTTGGCTCAATATAAGAATCAAGGTTAAAAAGATGTTCTTCGGAACCATATTTTACTTCGGCTGCGATTTGACAAGGAGAATCGCTGGCATCAAAAATGGTAATTTTATCAATACCGCACTTACCTGCGATAATGTTTTGCCAAGTTCTTAAAGCATTATTACCAAGTGGAGTAATTGCTCCAATACCAGTTACAACAACTCTACGTTTTGAATTAGACATATGTTAGGTTATTTTATTTAATAATATCAAAAATTTGATTAATTTAACAAATTAAATTTTAATTTAAAAGTATTAATTTTATTTTTTTGTCAAAAATTACATTTTAGAGCAGAAATACCAGGCAAATCTTTGCCTTCTAACCATTCTAAAAAAGCCCCTCCAGCAGTTGAAATATAGGTGAACTTATCGGCTAAATGACAAGAATTAAGAGCCGAAACAATATCGCCCCCACCTGCTACAGATAATAGATTGTTTTGTTGTGTTTGTATAACAATTTCTTTTGCCAAAGAAGTTGTGCCAAGATGAAAAGGATTAAGCTCAAAAGCACCCAAAGGACCATTCCAAACAACGGTTTTATAAGAACTTAATTGTTGATTAACATTTTTAATAGTTTCTGCCCCGATATCTAAAATTAAATCATCAACAGCAATATTGTTGATGTTGATATTTTGACAAGCGACATCGGCTTTAAATTCTTTTGCCACCACCACATCGCTAGGTAAAATAATTTCACAATGATTATTTTTTGCTTCTTTGATAATGTTAAGAGCGGTTTGACAAAAATCTTTTTCACAAAGAGATTTGCCAATTTGATAGCCCAAAGCAAATAAAAAAGTATTTGCCATGCCACCGCCAACCAAAATTGCTTTTGCTTGTTTAGTTAAAGCATTAAGCAAATCGATTTTAGTAGAAACTTTTGCCCCGCCAACTATTGCTAACATTGGTTGCTTTGGCTTTTGCAATAAGTTGTTTAGATTTTCTAATTCATATTGCATTAATAAACCAGCAAAAGAAGGTAAAAATTGAGTAATGGTGGTGATAGAAGAATGAGCCCTGTGCGAAGAAGAAAAAGTGTCGTTAACATAAATATCGGCAAGACTCGCTAAACTTTTAGCAAAATCAATATCGCCTTTGGTTTCGCCCTGATAAAATCGCAGATTTTCTAACACCACCACAGAACCAAAATTAGTTTTTTCAACCGCCTGTTTAGCTATTTCACCAACACAATCGGGGGCAAAATTTATTGTAAAATCAACCATTTTAGCAAAATGATCTGCCACCAACTTTAAAGACATTTCTTGATTAAAAACCCCTTCTGGCCTGCCAAAATGTGAAATAAGAATAACTTTTGCTTGATTTTTAACCAAATGTTTAATAGTAGGTAAAATAGCTTTAATTCTAGTATCGTCGGTGATTTTTTTATTAACCACAGGCACATTAAGATCGACTCTTAACAATACATTTTGATGATGCAAGTTTGCTTGCAACAAAGAATTAAATTTAATCATAAAAAGAAATA
>RFXY01000092.1 GCA_009921385.1 Pseudomonadota bacterium | reverse complement strand
AACATTAGCGACTCCTGGTATAAAGCCAGAAGATTGTTTGTTAAAAATTTCGGATATTAAATTATTTACAGAAGAAAATATTCAAGAAATACTTATTGAAAAGCTATCAAATATTCAACCTGTTACCAGGTGTTTTCTGGGTGATGGTTTAGAACAATGTATTGATCTTGTTTTTGATGGTATAAAAGAAGATGATCAAAAAAAACTACAGAAGCCATAAAAAGATTTATTGATTGCATTAAAGATGGCAAAAATTACGAATCGCCTTGGGTAGTAATTAAGATTCAAGATTAAGCTCCAAGCAGTTCAACATCTCCAAGAAATTCTACTCAACCATCGCCACAAATTTTAGGGGTTTAGTTTTAATTAATTTAGAGTTTCAAGTAAAAATTGCCAAAAATATTACCTATAAAGTGCGAGATTTTTCAATGATTTCGTAGCATTCTATCATATCGTGCTCTTTAATGTCGTCGTAGTTTTCAAGGGCGATACCACATTCAAAGCCATTTTTTACCTCTTTAACATCGTCTTTAAACCTTTTGAGGGTTTTTAAAGAGCCGTTATAAACTACCACATTGTTGCGAAGAAGACGAACTTTGGCATTTCTTTTGATGTTGCCATCAATCACAAAAGCTCCCGCTACTTTGCCAGCACCAGAAACTTTAAACACTTGTCGAATTTCGGCAGAGCCAAGATATTCTTCGGTTTTGTTGGGGTTTAACAAGCCAGAAAGTAATAGTTTTAAATCGTCAACCAAGTTATAAATAATTGAATAATAACGAATTTCTACCCCTTTTAAATTTGCCAAATCTTTGGCGGTGATATTGGCTCGCACATTGAAACCCAAAATCACAGCTCCAGAAGCACTTGCCAAACTTACATCGCTTTCGGTGATGCCACCAGTTGCCGAGTGAATGATTTTAATTGCCACTTCTTGGTTGCTTAGTTTAACAACAGTGTTAGAAATTGCCTCGACCGAGCCATAAACATCGCATTTTATGACGAGATTTAGATATTTTATTTGATCTTTTCCTGACTGTCTAAAAATGTCGGTGATTGATTTTGCTGAATTTTTCAAAGATTTTTGCTCTCTTTCTTTTTTTTGTCTGTAAGCAATAATATCTCTTGCTTGTTTTTCGTGCTCGACTTCAACAAATCTGTCGCCAGCATTTGGGACAGAATCTAAGCCTAAAATTTCAACTGGCATAGAAGGAGTTGCTGTTTTCACGATTTTGCCAAAAGAATCAGACATTTTACGAATTTTGCCATAGGCATTGCCAACCACTACTAAATCGCCAATATCAAGAGTGCCACTTTGCACCAGCATTGTTGCCACCACACCTTTGTTGGGATCAACCCGAGATTCTAAAACGGCACCAATTGATTTGCCTTGATAAGCAGATTTTAGATCGAGAACTTCGGCTTGTAATAAGATTGCTTCTTCTAGTTTGTCGAGGTTGATTTTTTCTTTAGCAGAAACCGATACAAACATGACATCGCCACCCAATTCTTCGGAAATCAACTGATAATTTAATAGTTCATTTTTGACGACTTGTGGATTTGCTCCTGGTTTATCGATTTTGTTGACCGCCACAATAATTGGCACATTGGCGGCTTTGGCATGGTTTATGGCTTCAATGGTTTGTTCTTTTACACCATCGTCGGCTGCCACCACCAAAACAACGATATCGGTGATGTTGGCACCTCTTGATCGCATTTCGCTAAATGCTTCGTGGCCTGGAGTGTCGAGAAAAGTGATGTATTTGCCACTTTCGGTTTTGATTCTAGAGGCTCCAATGTGTTGAGTGATGCCACCGTGTTCTTTGGCAACCACATTGGTTTGTCGTAAAGCATCGAGAAGAGAGGTTTTGCCGTGATCGACATGCCCCATAATGGTTACAACGGGAGCCCTTGGTTGTAAAGTGTATTGACTTGTATCTTCTTGTAAAAAATTTTCGATATCTGATCGTGAAACTCTTTTGCTGATATGGCCAAATTCTGCCACAATAATTTCGGCAGTATCGGCATCGACGGCTTGATTACTGGTAACTACCATGCCCATGGTAAATAATTTTTTTACCACATCTCCTGTTTTTTCAGACATTCTTGCTGATAAGTCAGAAAGTGTGATGAGATCGGGCAATATAACTTCTCGGACAAATTTTTTATGTTCTTTGTCAAAAGAATTGTCAGTTTTTTTTGGTTTGAATTTTTTTCGTCGAAAACCGCCACGATCTTCGTCGTCGTCGTTTTTATTGCTAACAAAGTAGGTGAGTTTTCTTTGATTAAATTTTTCGTTTTTAAGATTGTTTTTTTTGATGGTTTCGTTATTTTCTGATGCTTTTACTGGAGTTTCTATGGTTTTTTTAATTTTCTTTTTAGATAACTCGGCTTTTTCTGCTGTTAATACAGCTTGTTCTTTTTGCTTTTTTTGCTCGATTATTTTTTGTCTATCTTCTTTTTCTTGATTAGATTGCTGTAGGCTTTGTTTGATTTTGTTTCTAACATCAAAAGCATCGATTTGAAAATCTTCTAGGTTGTTTTGGTAAAAATTGTTGATGGAGTTTTTTTGATTTTGTGGAGTTGGGTTGGTTTTTTCTTCGGCTTCTTTGGTGGCGGGCTGTGTTGATGAAATAATTGGTTTAACAATTTCTTGTTTTATCGACTGATTTTCTTGTGTTTTTTCTGGTTTAGTGTTGTGGTTTTCTTGCCAAAATTCTGCTGGTTTGATGGATATTTTTTCTGGCTGAATATTTTGCTGAGGTTCAATTGTTGTTTTTTCTAGCTCGGTTTTGGTTGGTTGTGTTTTAAGATTTTGTTTAAGAATTTCGTGAGTTTTGTATTGAGTTTCTGTTAAAAAGCTATCTTGCTCGCTTTTAGCAACCGCAATAAACCGAGCTGTTATTTCTTTGTCAGAATTTTGGGTGGTGTGAGTTGCTTCTTTTTTTCTGCCTTTAATGGTAACTTGCACAGAACTTTTGTTAGCAATATTTTTATTGGTAATTGGTGTGTTTTGAGTGCCTGTTTTTAAGGTGAGGCGAAGACGTGTATTATTGTTTTTGTTGTTATCTGTCATGTGATTTAAAAATAGAAAATATACAGCAATATTTTAATAAAAAAACAATTTTAATGTCAAAAAAAATATCTTGCAAGCAATATAAATATTTTATCACTCTATAAAAGAGTTGCTGATGGGATAGAGCCAATCAAGATTAAAGCACATATCGCTGGTTTTTGCACCCACGGTGGCTTGTTGTCGTTTAAATTCGTTGCGATACAACATAGTGGCGATTTTTTGCACTAAATCAAGTTCAAAGCCCAGATTGGCAACTTGTGTGACCGATTTTTGCTCTTCAATTAAGGCAAATAAAATTTGATCCAAAAT
Organism: Pseudomonadota bacterium; assembly: GCA_009921385.1. The sequence goes on along the minus strand of RFXY01000092.1, from coordinate 1,384 downwards.
AAAATAAGGCGGTAGAGAATCGGAATCTTTTTGATTTGGGCGAAGTTCGGCAGATGGTTCTTTTTGCAAAATATTGGCAGGAATAATATTGAGATTGCTGTTTTTGCCGATGGTGCATAAATTTTGGTTTCGCCATTCTGCTAATTGATAAATGGTGGTTTTATAAAAATCGGCAATAGGGTTAAAGCCTCCGCACATATCGCCATATAAGGTGGCATAACCGCAAGCCAACTCTGATTTATTGCCGGTAGAAAGCAACAAACTGCCACTAGAATTGGCGATTGCCATCAACACATTGCCTCTGATTCGTGCTTGTAGATTTTCGATGGCAAGATCAGAAAGATTTTGCGATTGCAAGCTGGTTAAAAATTGTTGAAAAATTGGCTCAATATCGAGTATTTGCAAGTTAATTTTGAGGTTTTCTGCACAAAGTTTGGCATCGAAATAAGATTGTTGTGAGTTAAATTGAGTTGGTAGTGCATATAAATTTACTGAGTAAGGGCCGAGGGCATCAACGGCGATGCTGGCAACAATCGCCGAATCGATACCGCCCGACATACCGATGATAACTTTTTGAAAAGAATTTTTGTGTAAATAATCGCCCAAGCCCAAAACCGAAGCTGTATATTGTTGAGCGAGATTGTTGCTGGTGTAGGGCAGGTTTTGTTGATGTAAAATTTCTATTTTTCCTGTTTTATCAAGGCTAATTTTGGCAAGATCTTCGCTGAAATTTGCCATTTGTAGCACTAAATTGCCTTGTTTATCGATTGCAAAAGAATCGCCATCAAACACTAAACCGTCTTGCCCGCCCACTTGATTGAGATAAACCAAGGGTTTTTGCAACATTGTAGCGAGTTGTTTAGCTAGTTTTTTGCGAATATGCGGTTTTGAGGCAGAATAAGGCGAAGAATTTAGCACCAAAACCGCATCAAAAGTTTGCTCTTGAAGTAGTAGCCAGTTTTTTTTGTCCCAAAAATCTTCGCAAATCAACAGGGCGAAATCAAAATTTTGATGACTAAAATAACTAAGAGTAGTGGCAGGTTGAAAATATCTTTTTTCGCAAAAAACTCCTGTGTTGGGTAGGCTTTTTTTGGCAATAACCTGTACAATTTGTTGATTATTTGCCAAAGCAACTGCATTATAAAGTTTGTTGTTTTGCCAAAATGGGCAACCAAGCAAGGCAAGGCTATTTTGGGGCAAAAAAGTAGAGATTTGTTGGATTTGTTGTTGGCATTTTTCAACAAAATAGTTTTTTTGCCATAAATCGTGGCACGGATAGCCAGAAATCGCCATTTCTGGAAACAAAATAAGATCGGTTTGCAGATTTTGGCAGTGTTTGGCAAGTAAATTGCTGTTGTGTTTGATGTTGCCAACCATTGTGTTG
>RFXY01000091.1 GCA_009921385.1 Pseudomonadota bacterium | reverse complement strand
TTCAAAATCTTTGTTAAAACTAAACGACTTATGCTGATTTTTTAAATCTCGCCCAAACTTTTTATGCAAAGAAATTTGCGATAAATAGGTGATGTGAGCGGTCATTCTGGCAACCGCCAAACCTTGACTAGGAAATTTTTTTTCTGCCAAATAATTACCACCGCACCAATTTATATCGGCCATAATTGCCTGCCTACCCACTTCGTGAAAAGCAATGTTTTGCGGAGAATGATGATAAGAAGTTGCTATGGGAATGGCAATATTAACCTGATTTGGAAAAAGATTAAGCCAAGCCAACACTTGCATACCGCCAGTTGAGCCACCAATTACTGCATGCAGTTTTTCAATGCCAAAAGATTTTATCAACAAATTTTGAGCCTTCACCATATCAGCAATAGTGACAATCGGAAAATCAAGCCCATAAGGAATTTTTGTGGCTTTGTTAAGTTCTTTTGGCCCAAAAGAACCCATACAACCGCCCAAAATATTGCTACAAATTACAAAAAATTTATTGGTATCAATTGGCTTGTTCGGCCCAACCATAAACTGCCACCAACCATCTTTACCAGTAATAGGATTTTTGTTGGCTAAATATTGATCGCCAGTGAGGGCATGGCAAACCAAGATAGCATTACTTTTGTTATGATTAAGTTCACCATAAGTTTGGTATGCCAGAGGAAAATTGCTAATTTCTAGTTGAGAATCTAATTGCAAAGGCTGATCTTGTGCTAAAATAGCTATTTGACCTATTTCATATTCTTTAAAATTTGCCCCAAAATTTGCAATAACTTTCATTGATTATTAAAATGATTTTGATAAAATGTTGTTTCAATATTTTAAACATTTTAATTAATAAAGCAAATGACTAATAATTCTCTTAACAAACTAAAAGAATTTCGCATACAAATAGATGCCATAGATCGCCAAGTGATTAGTTTATTAAAACAAAGAATGAATATTATCAAACAAGTTGCCGAATATAAAAAAACACAAAACGAAGTTTTTTATATTAAATCTAGCAGAGAAGCCGATATGTTAAAAAAACTAGTCGCCGACAACAACAGCAACTTTTCTTCGGCTTCTATTGTGGCTATTTGGCGAAAAATTATCACCAATGCCAATATGCACGAACAACCAATTAAATTGGTGGTGCATAACCCAAAAAATAACCCAGAAATCGAATATATTTTACGCGATTATTATAATAACGAAATAGAAATTCATCATTTCGATAGCATCACCAGTGTTATTGCCGAACTACAAAAAGATTCGGCAAAAATTGGCATTTTTTCTTTACCAAACAGCCATACAAACAGCAATAACGAAGATTGGTGGATAAACATCGCCAACAATCAAGCTCAACTCAAAGTTTTTGCCAGTTTGCCATTTTTACAGTTTAAAAATAATGATATCGCCTTTAAAACTAATCAGCAATTAGTGGCGGTTGCTCAAAAACAATCCGAACAATCAGCTCAAGACATCACTTTATTGGTGTGCGAAATAGATAAAGATTGCTCGTTATCAAAAATACAAAATTTATTTGAAAAAAACCAATTACAAACTAATGTTTTAAAAGTTAATCAATCGCAACATTTTGGTGGAGTGCAACTAATTTTAATGCAGGTGCAAGGCTTTTTCTTAGATGATGATGCGGTGTTGCAAAATATCAAAAACGACAACCTTAAACCTTACATCAAAATCATCGGCCACTACCCAACCCCAATTGAAATTTAATAGTTAAACCATTTCCACTGATTAAAACCCACACTTTGATCTAAATTTTCTGCACCAAAGGAAGGGAATTTTAGATAGAATGCAGTGCAAAATTCCGCTTTTTTAGAAGGGGTGGATTTTCGCATAAGTGAAACTTATGCGAAAAGACCAAGGTAGTGTTGGGAGACGATCGTCGATGTTTTTTTTCAAAAGATCTTAATGTGTGTTGCCGACACTACCCCGGCACTTCGTGCCACCCCTTCTAAAAGAAGGGGAATATCCGAGAACTGCTTGCAAACACTACCCCCGCCCGCTATCGCTTGCACCCCTTCGTTAGTGCGGGGAATTCAGATCGAATGCGGTGTAATATTCCCCTTCCTGTGGAAGGGGAATATCCGAGAACTGCTTGTCGATTATTTCATTGCAGAAAAATTTTGTAGAGCTTGTTTTCGAGATAAATCTAAATCGACAATTTTGTGCGGGTAGGTTTCGCCCAAAACAACTTGGGCTTGCCTTAACAATTGTGGGCTGGCAAGCCACGGAGTGTAGAGATCTTTATCGGGCAGTTTTGCTAATTCTGGCACAAATTTGCGAATAAAATCTGCGGTTTGAAATTTTTCGCTTTGCAAAATGGGGTTGAAGATGCGAAAATAGGGTGCGGCATCTGCCCCGCTACCCGCCACCCACTGCCAGCTTGCCGAATTGCTGGCCAAATCGGCATCAAACAAACATTGCCAAAACCATTCTTCGCCATATCGCCAATCTATCAATAAATTTTTCACCAAAAAAGAGCCAACAATCATTCTTAAGCGATTATGCATATAACCAGTTTGCCAGAGTTGTCTCATACCAGCATCAACAATCGGAATGCCCGTTTTGCCTTGTTGCCATTTTTTGAGATGTTCTAAATTATTTTGCCAAGCAAAATTGTTGAATTTTGGCTGAAAATTATCAACAGGCAGGCTTGGAAAATGATGAAGCAAATAATAAGAAAACTCTCGCCAGCCCAATTCGCTTAAAAAGCACTGCAAATTTTCGTCGTTTTGATGGTTTTGGCAGGCAAAATGCCAAACTTGCTGAGGCGAAATTTCGCCAAATCGCAAATGAGGAGAAAGGGCAGAAACAAACTGAGCAGAAGAAGGCAAATTTCGCCCTTCTTTGTAGTTTTTTAGCCCGTTTTTGACAAAATCTGTTAATTTTTGCCAAGCAAATTGCTCGCCCACTTGCCAAGAACTAATTGTGCTTTGGTGCCAGTTTTTTTGAGGCAAAAGCCCTAGTTTATTAAGCGGAAGCGAGTTTTTATCAAGCAAAAAATTATCGTAAAAATCATAGTGCAAAGGCAGTCGCGGCTTGCTGTGTGGCAAGCAACCAGATCGATAAAAATGGCTAAACACTTTGTAATATTCTTGATTTTTGTTGAGAATTTCGGCAGGATTCCACAAAAGATAGGCATCTTTTAAACATTGAATTTGGCAATGATTTTTGATATTTTCTGCCACCAAATTTTGTTGCTCTTGTTGTTTACTTTGCGGTGCTTGGTTGTAATAAACCGTGGTGATGTGATGCTGTTTGATGAGTTGCAAAATTATTTCGCTTGGCTCGCCACAATAAAAATTAAGTTTGCCGTTCAGGCTTTTATTGAGAGAATTTAAACTATGATGCAACCAAACCAAGCTTTCTTCGCCAAGTTTTCGGCTGTTTTTGGGTGGCGAAAAAATGTAAATTGGCAAAACTTGTTGATGTTGACAAGCCTTAATAAATGCCTCGTTGTCTTGCAGGCGAAGATCGGCAGTTAAATAGCCGGTGAACCACATTAAAGCATTAGTCATAATAAAAAAATTAATTTGCAATATTGATTTTATTATATTAGAATACTTTTTTGCTAAAATCAATTTTTAATTAAATCAATATGCGATATAGTGCAAATTTAAATATCATTTTAAAAGCCATCGAAAAAGCCTGCAAACACATTTCTCGAGATTTTGTTGAGTTAGAAAATTTGCAATCTAACCCCATATCTGCCAATAAATTTGCTGTTTCGTGCCAAGAAAAAGTTAAACAAATTTTGTTGAGCGAGTTTCAAAAATTTCGCCCAGATTTTAACATATTTTTTGATGAAAAAAATCAAATAGTTATCAGCCCAGATGCCGAATATTCTTTGGTTATCAAGGCAATTGATGGTTTGGCAAATTTGGCAAGAGCTAGTGCCGATTTTACCACCGCCATTGCATTGCGACACCGAAACAAAAATCAACAGCTCGAAACAATTGCAATGGCAATTGTCAAAAATATTGGCAACGAAATTTTTTATGCCGAAAAAGGCTTTGGAGCCTACCTAAACAACCGCCGACTCAGAGTTTCTAGGCGATCGGGCTCTGATGTTTTGTTTGCCTGCAACAATCTTGATTTTTTGCAAGAAAACTACCAGCAACTTCGCTGTTATGGTTGCCAAACTCTTGAAGTTGCCTATTTGGCCTCGGCAAGAATCGAAGAAATCCACTATTCTGCAAGCGACATCAACAACATCGAGCCGTTTTTTTTATTGGTCAAAGAAGCAGGAGCAAGCATCAACAAACAAGAAGACAGAATTATCATTGGTTGCTAGGCTCGGTTAATACCATTTTCCATCTTTAAATACATAAAAAGTTATTTATGTATTTAAAGATGGAAAATGGTATAATGCTGTTTACTTTTAACGATGCCATTTAGAGTTAGTTTAGTGCTATTGCAATGCTTACAATTTTTCATAATCTTTTATAAACTAAGGTTAAAAAACCTTAGTTTAAATAATTTAAATTTAAATTTAAAAAGCTATACTTATCTATCTCTATCAAATAGTTCTAGCGATATCAACTAGTTCTGGCGATGTTTGTGGATTATTTGGATTATTTGATGGAGTTGATAATTTTTTTATTAACAATTCCATAACTTCTTTATGACCGCCTTGAGCTGCAAGAATCAAAGCAGTTTCACCTGTCTCTAATCTTGAATTAACATCAGCCCCTTTGTCTAACAATAATTTCACAACTTCTGTATGACCTTCGATAGCTGCAAGCATCAAAGCAGTTGCACCATCTTCAATT
>RFXY01000010.1 GCA_009921385.1 Pseudomonadota bacterium | reverse complement strand
TAGCTTCGTGGGGGGTTAAAAAATCATTATGCAAAATCGATGTTGTGATGCAGTCTTCTGACCCCTCCTCCGAAACTACTTTGTAGTTTCGACCCTCCCTCAAGGGGAGGGTGATTAGATCGAAGTGCGGTATTTATTTATGGAAATGGTATTATGTGTTATTTTTTTGAAAATCAACAGGCAAATTCTTTTTTTTAGAAGGGTAATTTATATCAAGCACTGGGGGCAAATTCCCTGTACCAAAGGAAGGGGAATTTGCCCCCAGCACTGGATCGGAATTCTCCTTCCCTTGGAAGGGGTTGATTTTTTTGCGACAGCAAAAAAAGACCAAGGTATTGTTGGGAGCCGATCGCAGATGATATTTTGAGTCGCACATCTTTTCGAGTGCTGGTTGCCAACACGACCCCGTCGACCTTCGGTCGCCACCCCTTTTTCTGCAGAAGGGGAATTGCGCATCAAAAACCTTTACCGACACTACCTTGGCCGTTTCATGGCCACCCCTTCGTTAGTGCGGGGAATTAAATCGAGTTCTGCCTTTTATGAGAGAAATATAAAAGCACTATATCTTGCCCAATATTTCGTAAATTGGTGTTTCGTTGACAATAAAATCAAGATTTTTTTCTCTTCTTATGTCAAGTTGAGCATTGTTATCTTTGGTAGCAGGATTTTTACTTGCAATTTCATTGCTAATATTAGGCAAACTGTTATTTAAATCTCTTAAGAAAGTTTGATATTTTTCGAAAATAAGAGGATCGGAGTTTTCTTTTATAACATTTTGTTGAGTATAATTTTGCAACTCTGTTTTCAACAAATTAACAAAATCAAAGTAATTTTCAATTTTAACAGTAATGCCACCAGATAAATTGATATCATCAAGTAAAGAAACTAATTTGCCATTTACCGATATTTTATATTTTTCATGAGAAAAATTCATTGATTTTATTAAGATATTTTCAGCATATTGCTCGTTGTTTTCTTCGATTAAAGAAGGATCTACAGGCACTTCTGCATTGGTTTTTGATTTTTCTACAGGAGTAGAAGATATTTCTATTTCAAGAGCAATATCGATTGCATTGTTGCTAGCCGGCTGGCTATTATTTGCAGAATCTAAATTTGCAACAGCAACAGCATTGCTTGGTGCTGGTTGATTGACATTATCTGCACTGCCACCAACAGCTGTGTTGGCAGGTTGAGTTGCAACGGCAGAATTATCGGTTGGAGAAACCGCCTGATTGGCGACATTTGAAACTTGTTCTGCAACTTGAGCGGGAGCTGGTGGGGTTGGTTTTTGAGAATCGGCAACATTTTGATTGATATTTGCACCTCTAGGCTGATCGGCATTTGCTTTTACTGGCACTTGAACGGCTTGGGTATTAGGTTTTTGTTGATTTTGTGTGGCAACATCTGCATTAACAGCATTTGCATTGATTGCAGGAGCTTGACCAGCTGGATTTTGCACAGGAGCTTGGGCAATGTTTTGGGCATTGGCATTTGCCTGAATTACCAATTGCTGTATTTGATTATTGATATCAACAGCATTATTTGGATTAATTTGTGCAGTTAATTGCTGTATTTGTTGAAAAAGAGCAGGATTTGTAGTAGCTACATTGCTAAGAAAAGCAGGATCTAAAGAAAGAGGGTTCGCCTGAACAACTTGATTAATTTTGATTTCACCAGTTTTAATGCCTTCAATTATTTTATTTTCAAAAATATTTTTATAGAAGTTTAAAAAAGAATAACCTGTAAGTTGTTTAATATTTAAAGAAATACTCACAGGATTTTGCGAATCTTCTTGCTCAAAAACAAAAGGGGCAGGAAGGGAGATATTCATAGAGCTAGCTGTATGAATAACAGAGTTGTTTTTGGTGTCTAAAATTTTAAAACCAGAATCGGAGTAGGTTAAATCATTAACGGCATTGCCAACAATGTTAAAAGATATTTCTGGGGCAGAATTAAATTGCAATTCATACGAATTGTTATTGTCAGAGGTCTTAACTTCAATTGCATCGGTTATTTGTGCTTTGAAATTATTGGAAAAAATACTAGAAGAAATTTCTATTTTTTTGACAATAAAGTTTCTTTTTTCTATAGCATTAACCGGTATGTTAATTTTTAAATTTTCTATAGTAATTTTTTGCGACACCGGAAAACCCGAACTGGATATTTTATCAAAAGAAACAATTTTTGATTTTTGCACAATACTGGTTATTTTTCTCTCTGATTGACCAATTTTAAAAAGCCAAAACACACAATAAGATAACAAAACAATAACAATAGCGACCGCTAACTTGATAATCAAAGATTTTTTCATAGATTTGTGTTTTTAATTAGAAATATTGCGAGTTTCGCTTGGCACATAAACCACCAAGCCGTCTAATTCTTGAGTCATAACAATTTGACAACCCAGTCTAGAAGTAGGAGTGAGACCAAAAGCTAAATCTAGCATATCTTCTTCATCTTCAGCTGGTTGTGGCAAAATGTTATAAAATTTTTCATCAACCACAACATGACAAGTAGAGCAAGCCAAAGAACCTTCGCAAGCACCTTCAAGATCAATATTATTTTGATGAGCGGCTTCTAAAACAGTTGTTCCAACCGGAACTTCGAATTGTTTTGGATCGCCTAAAACCATAAAGGTAATTTTTACTTTTTTCATTTGAGAATACAAATATAATTTACAAAATTATTAAAAGAAATAGCTTAATGTTTCAATTTAAAAATTGCAATAAAAAAAAACAATATTAAAAATCAAGTTGCGAATAATGTGTTGGCGGAAATATATTGGTTATTCTGTCTTTTAAAATTTCATTAAAAAATCGATGAGATTTTAGTAAAACATACCATTCTTTAATGTTGATATGATGATGCCAAGTAATATCGCCAAAATAATCGAGTATAGATAATTGTGCCGAAGCAGAAAAGTCGGCAATAGAGATTTGATCGCCATTTAAATATTTGTTATTTTCTAAAAGATATTCTATATAATTAAGATGAATAGCCAAATTACGGTGAGCGATGTGTAAAATCTCGGTATCGGGAGTCTTTTTTTCGCCATTTAAATAACGATTAAAATATCTTTGATAAATAATATATTCGGTTACTTCTTGATAAAATTTTTGTTCAAACCAATTTTGCAACCTTCGGGCTTCTGCTCTTTTATTGATGTTGATGCCTAAAAAATCATATTCATCGTATTTTTCTTCGATATATTCGCTAATTACACTACTACCAACCACGACATTTTGATTTTCGCTATCAACTAAAATCGGTAAATTGCCAGCAGGGTTAAGGGCAATAAACTCGGTTCTTCTTTCGAGAAAATTTTCTAAAATAAGCTCAAAACCAATTTCTTTAGCCGATAAATGCATACGTATTTTTCGTGAAAAAGGACAAAGTGGGTGATGATATAGTCTATACATTTTGTTATAATAAGCTTTATTTTTGACCTTTCGCCTGTTTAATTAAAGAAAGCAATTCTTGTTTATTAAGGAATTCGCTAGCTAACAAGCCCTGCTTTGCATTTGGCCCATAAACCGCATTAAAAGGAATGGCTACTCTATTATGTTTTTTCATAAAATTAATAATATCTTGATCAGGAGAAGTTATGTCGGCTTTTAACCCAATTATTTGCCCAGATTTTAATAAATCAACAATTTCTTTGCTTTGTAATACAAAAATTTTATTAGCATGACAAGTGATGCACCATTTGGCGGTGATGTCGACCAAGATTATTTTTTGTTCTTTTATGAGGTTATTTAAAATAGATTCGTCAAAAGTTGACCATAGCGAATTATAGGCATCTTCTTGTATTTTTTTATGATTATGAAATTTCATAGGCACCACAACAGAAACCACAAACAAAACAGCAAGCACAGCTATTTTAATTTTATTGCTTGCTTTACTTTTCAAACAATAAAACATCAACAGATTAGCGATAAATACAATGCAAGAAGCGATAATGCCTATATTTTCTGCCAAAACCGAAAGAAGCCAAATGATTGTTGCCCCAAGCATTCCTACCATAATTTGTTTGGTTTTTTGCATCCAATCTCCAGGTTTTGGTAAAATTCTGATAAATTGCGGAGCAATAATTAAAATCGCATAAGGCAAAGCAAAACCAAAACCAATGAGAATAAAAACAAAAAAAATAGTGAAAAAATCTTGAGTAAAAGCAAATGAAATTGCCGTTCCTAAAAACGGTGCCGAACAAGGGGTTGCCAGTAAAACCGCTAAAATTCCTGATAAAAAATTAGGTAAAAAGATGTGTTTTTTTACTTCTTGTTGTGAAATTTTTTTGTTAAGCAAAGAGGCTAAAAAACTGTTGACTTCGATCTCAAAAAAACCACAAAGCTGGGCGGTGAACAGCACTAAAATGCCAATCATCAAAATAAGAAAATAGGGATTTTGAAATTGAAAGCCCCAACCAAGAGAATCGCCTGTAGATTTAATGATAAAAGTTATTATTGCTAAGGTAGAAAAACAAAAAATAATACCCAAAATGGTGGCAAAAAAACTGAAACGAATTTTATTAATCTTGGCTCCAGAATGCTTTAAAATAGACATAAGTTTAATAGAAAGCACTGGCAAAACACATGGCATAATGTTTAAAATAAAACCACCGATAATTGCCCCAATAACTATTGCCAAAGAAATTTTCTTTTTAACAGGCTTGTTTAAATTAATTGAATCAAGCAAATTAGGTGCCGAGTTTGCAAGCAAATCAAACGAACTAAACGGTTGAATTTCTTGCAAAATGTTGTTTTGCACCTTGTTATTTAAAGAAAAATCAAAATTTTGTTGCACTGGTATGCAAATGTTGTTGCATATTGAATAGTGCAGAGAAACCTTGATTTTATTGGCATCTAAAACACTAGACACATCAACAATAACCGGCAAAATAATATGTTGATCGTAATAGCTATATTTTACTATTTCAGAACCAAAATCTTCTTGACCTTCTTTGGCTTTTGGCCAAATAATTTGATGGCTTTGATAATGATCGGAACCAGCAAAATTAAGCTCGGGCGGAATGCCGATGTCGCTAGAATTTTGTGAATATATTTTCCAGCCAGAAGGCAGATTAAAATCTAGCCCCAAAACAATTTTAGTTTGATTATTAAGCTCTGCAACACTGGCAATTATTTTTGTTTCTACACCGCTAGCAGAGTGTTTTTGCACAGCGGAGACATTGGCAAAAGCAGAAAAAGATAACAAAAAAACAACAATTAAAGAAAATATTTTGGTGAAAAATTTTATCATAGAAAGAAACTGGTTTATTTTTTAATCACAATATTTTATAACCAAAAAAACAAAAAGTCTATTAAAAATTTTCTATCAAACAAATAGAAAATGTCGTTATACCATTTCCACTAATTAAAACCACACTTCGATCTAAATTCCCCGCACTAACGAAGGGGTGGCGGGCGAAGACCGACGGGGTAGTGTTTGCAAGCAGATCTCGATCTTAATTCCCCTTTTGTAGAAGGGGTGGCACGAAGTGCCGGGGTAGTGTCGGCAACATACGGTAGGATCTTCTTCGAAAAACCATCGGCGATCATCTCCCAACACTACCTTGGTCTTTTTTTGCTATCGCAAAAAAATCCACCCCTTCTAAAAAAGGGGAATTTTGCACCCCATTCGATCTAAATTTCTAAATTCCCCTTCCACAGGAAGGGGAATTGAATTGAATCGAATTGTGGCTTTAATTAGTGGAAATAGTATTATTCTTCGTTTGCATTAACAGAAACATTAACACAAGCAACAGCTTGGCAGGCAATGCCTTCTTTTCGCCCCAAAAAACCTAAATTTTCGGTGGTGGTTGCTTTAATATTAACATCAGAAATGGCAATGCCAAGGAGATTTGCCAAATTTTTTTGCATTAAAATTTTATAATCGGCAATTTTAGGTTGTTGAGCAATGATAGTAATGTCAACATTAACAATATTGGCTTTCTTATCGGCAAGCATACTTAACACTTTGTTTAACATAATTTGCGAATCACAATTTTGCCATTTTTCGGTATTAGGAAAATAATCACCAATATCGCCAGCACCAATAGAGCCAAGCAAAGCATCCATCAAGGCATGAATCAACACATCACCATCGGAATGGGCAATTATTTTGCCTGCAAAAGGAATGTCGATGCCACCAAGCTTGATATTTTGGTTATCAACACTATAATCAAAGGCATGCACATCAAAACCACAGCCAATTTTGGTTTGCTTGCTAGCACCAAAAATAAAGTTGGCTAAATATTTTGCCCTTTCGTAGTCTTCTTGAGTGGTGATTTTAAAATTATTTTGCGAACCAGGAACAATAGCCACAGGAATGCCAGCATATTCATTTAAAGAAGAATCGTCAGTAAAGTGCAAATCTTTAAAAGCGGTATGAGAATTTAAAATATCGCTATACACAAAACCTTGGGGGGTTTGGGCTCGCCATAAATTTTCGCGTTCTAAAGTCCATTCTATTTTGCCTTCGCCAATTTTTTTTAGAGTATCTTCAACGGCAACAGCAGGAATAACCGCAGGATGAGTTTCGAGTTTTTCTAAAATACCATTAATAATTCTTTTTGAAACAAAAGGCCGAACACCATCGTGAATTAAAACTTTACTTGGTTTGTATTCTGTTAAAGCAAGCAAGCCGTTGTAAATAGAGGCTTGCCTAGTTTCGCCACCAAAAACCGGATTTAGCAAATCAAGACCAACCGTGGCATTTTCGTATAACAAAACATCATCTGGATGAATAACACAAATAACATCATCAATTTTTGGATGGTTAAGAAATGCCAAAATAGAATGACGAAGCATATGCACCCCAAGCAAAGGCAAATATTGCTTTGGAATGCCATTTTCTTGCAATAAACGAGAGCCTCTGCCACAAGCGGTGATGAGAGCGACAATTTTGTTGGTCATAATTAATTATTTTGCTGATAGTTTTGCATTCTTTTTACCATTTCTTCACGAAAATTTTTAATCAAACCCTGCACAGGCCAAGCAGCGGCATCGCCCAAAGCACAAATAGTGTGGCCTTCGATTTGTTTGCTGATGTTGTAAAGCTGATCAATTTCTTCTGTTTTTGCATTGCCCACAACCATACGGTCAAGAATTCGCATCATCCAACCCGTTCCTTCGCGACAAGGAGTGCATTGACCGCAAGATTCGTGTTTATAAAAATGAGATAATCTGGCAATTGCCTTAACAATATCGGTTGATTTATTCATCACAATAACCCCAGCAGTTCCCAAGCCTGTTCCTACTGCTTTTAAAGAATCAAAATCCATCAAAACTGTATCGCAAACTTCTTTTTTAATAAGCGGAACCGAAGAGCCACCAGGTATGACGGCTAATAGATTGTCCCAACCGCCAACAACTCCGCCAGCATGTTTTTCGATTAGATCTTTCAAAGAAATACCCATTTCTTCTTCAACATTGCAAGGCTTATTAACATGCCCTGAGATACAAAAAATTTTCGTGCCTGTATTTTTTTCTCTACCCAAAGAAGCAAACCAAGAGGCTCCTCTTCTTAAAATAGTTGGCACAACCGCAATAGATTCGACATTGTTAATAACGGTTGGACAACCATACAAGCCAATTAAGGCAGGAAAAGGCGGTTTTAATCTGGGTTGGCCTTTATTGCCTTCTAAACTTTCTAGCAAAGCGGTTTCTTCGCCGCAAATGTAGGCACCTGCCCCGCGATGCACATAAATATCGAGATCGTAGCCAGAATCGCAGGCATTTTTGCCAATTAGTTTTGCATTGTAGGCTTCGTCTATTGCTTGTTGCAAAACTTCGGCTTCGCGAAAATATTCGCCCCGAATGTAAATATAGCAAATTCTGGCATTAATGGCTCTTGATGACAGCAAGGCACCTTCTATTAGCTTGTGCGGTTCGTATCTTAAAATATCGCGATCTTTGCAAGTGCCAGGCTCGGATTCGTCGGCATTGATAACTAAATAATGAGGTTTGCCTGTGTTTTGATTTTCTTTTTTAGGCACAAAAGACCATTTCATGCCAGTAGGAAAGCCTGCCCCGCCCCTGCCCCTTAAGCCAGAGCTTTTGATTTGCTCGATGATATATTCGCAACCTTGACTAAGAAAAGATTTGGTGTTGTGCCAATCGCCTCTTTTTTGGGCAAAATCTAGGCTAAAAGACTGTTCGCCAGATAAATTGGTAAATATTTTATTTTCAGAACTAAGCATAAAAAAAACGAAATCGATGCAATAAAAAATAATGTTAAATAATTTTTGAAAAAAAACTTGTAATTATTTTACTTAATGAATTATAATTTTGCAAATCAATTTAACTTTTATTTTCATATATTTTTGTGCTAAATATATTCAAGCTTCACAAATCGCTACTTTATAAGGCATTATTGCTTATTGTGCTCTTTGTTAATTTTTCTTGCTCTAAAAAAAAATTAGATGTTTTTGATACTAAATCTAACTTATCTATTTCTGAAATCGAAAAATCAATGATAAAAGAAAAAAAAGCCAAGCCAAGCCAACAATCTCAACAACAAATACAATCATCCATTCCCAAACTTAACAAAACAATCGTAACTCCTCCTCCGCCAATCATTGGTGGCGACACCATAATGTCTGTCTACATCAACTCTTCCAACCCAATAGTAGATGCCTTGGTTGACATTGGCAGGGCAGCAAACATCGATGTCGATATAGATCCTACCATCAATAATTCTGGTGGGGTTATTATTAATGCCAACAATCGTCCTCTCAAAGAAATTATCGATCGCATTTGCACTCAAGCAAATTTACGATATTCTTATAAAAATAAAGTGTTATTTTTTGAACCAGATAAATCTTTCTTAAAAAACTATTATTCCGATTTTCTACCAGATTCTCCCCTTTGGGACGAAGTCAAAACCAATCTCGAAAACATTTTAACCGCAGAAGCTCCAAGAAATAATTTTTCAGCCCCTTCCGAATCAGACTCTTCTTCATCTTCTTCGTCTTCTGGTTCTCAAACCAGCACTTCGGTTACAGCAAATAAAAATTCTGGTTTATTCACCATTTATGCCAACACTAAACAACATCTATCCATAGAAAAATATCTCAACGAAGTGAACAAACAAGCTTCAGCGCAAGTATTAATTGAAGCAAAAATTGTAGAAGTTTCTTTAAGCGACAGTTTTAAGGCTGGTATAGATTGGGGTCATAAATCTTGGGCTAATATGGTTGGTGCAGGCAATGGAGCATCGAGTTTTACCACAAAAAACAACTATTCTACCACTGGCGGTCTTTCTTATTTACCGGGTAAAGCTGTTAAAATATTTGGTTTAGGTCCCGATATTAACTTGGCAGTAAAAGCTCTTTCAACTTTTGGTGTTACTAAAGCAATTTCTAGCCCTAGAATTAGTGCCATCAACAACCAGAAATCTACCCTCACCTTTGCCAATAAACTAGTATATTTTAAAATAGAACAAACCGCAGGGGTAGCTTCTACCGCAAACACTCCTGGCACTGGTAATGTTTCAAACTCTACAAAACAAGAAGAATCAGTTGGTGTAATACTTAACCTCACTCCTTCAATCAATCTTAAAAGCAACGAAGTTACTATTAGTATTGAACCAAAATTTACTACTAGCAACGAAAAAGTGCAAGATCCAGTTAATGCACTTAACTCTATCCCAGTTATTGTAACTCGCGAATTAAAAACCATAGCCAAAATACAAAGTGGCAATGTTTTGGTGCTTGGTGGCTTAATGGAAGATTCTTCTAGCAATTCTCAAACTGGCACACCATTTATAAGTAAAATTCCAGTATTAGGGTGGTTTTTCAAATTTGTTAATCGTTCTTCAAACATAAAAGAAACCGTTATTTTCATCAAAGCAACCATCATCAATTCTAGCTCTCAAGTTAATTCTGTTGATCGCGAGTTGCAAGAAAAATACGATGTTAATCGCCGAGAATATTTTTAATTAATCTGTCTATGTTGCCAATTTTAAAATATATCCTAAGAAACGGTCTACGCGACAAACTTTATCTTGGTTTATTCATCACCATTGCAATTTGCTTGGCAATTGCCATCTTTTTAGGCTCCACTATGCTTACCGAACAAGCTCAAACCAGTGTTGCCTATTTTGCTGGCTCTTGTCGCACAATTTTATCTTGTGGCTTAATTTTATTTGTTTGCATCACCATAAACAGAGCTTTCGAACACAAAGAAATAGAATTTATTTTATCAAAAGCCATTTCTCGAGAACAATTTATTCTTGGCTATTTGCTTGGCTTTTTTGTGGCGGGCATCATCATTTTGTTGCCAATTAGCTTGGTTGCAATGTTAATTTTTGGCATTTATAATCTTGGCTTGGTTTGTTGGTTTCTAACAGTTCTTGCCGAAAGTTTAATTGTCATTTGTTTTGCTTTACTTAGCTCTCTTATCTTAAAAAATGCCTTTTCTGCCATCTTGGCTTCTCTTGGTTTTTATGCCATCTCTCGTTTAATGGGTATGTTTGTTTTGGCAATTGAATTACCAGAAAAAATCAACATCAATTCTTATAATATTTTAGGTATGTCGTTAAAATTTTTATCAATATTGTTTCCCCGACTCGATCTTTATGCTCAAAGCTCTTGGCTTGCCTATGCCAATTCTATCAGTTCGGCCGAATTATTAATCATCTTTTTTCAGTCAATCATCTACTTGCCCTTACTTATTTTTATGTCCTTTCACGATTTTAAGAAAAAACAGTTT
This sequence comes from Pseudomonadota bacterium, assembly GCA_009921385.1. Next base: position 2,998 of record RFXY01000010.1, on the reverse strand, counting down.
TAATTATGCAATGCAAAACTTTTTTTTATATCTATTCTCATAAAATATTTTTTTGGCTATTTATTGTTTTTTTTGCTTTGCAAGCTTGGTTTTGGCACAAAACCGAATCCTACCACAAAACACCGCAACCAATTCCAGAAACTCCCAGCAAATATGTGGTTTCAGCTATGTCTTTTGGCGATAAAGAATTTTTATTTCGAGCCCTCGCCACACGCATCCAAAATGCAGGTGATATTTTTGCTGGCTTTATGGCTCTTAAATATTACGATTACAAAAATCTCTATCAATGGCTAAAAACATTAGACAATCTCAATAATCAATCGTTGTTAATGCCCTCTCTGACTAGTTATTATTATTCGCAAACTCAAAAAAAAGCAGACAACATTTATATCGTCAATTATCTAGATGAATTTGCCAGCAAAGATATCGACAAATATTGGTGGTGGCTATTTCAGGCAACTTTTATTGCCAAAAGAGATTTAAAAAACTACGATTTAAGCCTAAAAATTGCCAACAAACTAGCTCAAAATCAAGCAAAAACCGCACCTCTCTGGACCAAGCAAATGCCAGCTTTTATTAGTGCCGAAATGGGCAATAATTGCTTGGCTCTAAACATTATCAGCCACATTTTGCAAGACTACGAAAAACAAAACAACACTAAAGAAAACAGCCAAGAAATTGTCAAAGAAATTAATTTTATGAAATTTTTTATCGAAAAACAAATTCATCTGTTAAAACAGCAAAATTTTAATGCTAAGCAATGCCCATAAAATCTCTTGCCACCATCGTTAACATTGCCCTACAAGAAGATAATGCCACCTGCGATATCACCAGCGATATTACTATCAACCCTAAACAAGAGCATAATTTTAGCATCGTCGCCAGACAAAATATGGTTTTATCTGGCATTAATGCCGTTGATGAAACTTTTTTGCAACTAAACAAGCATAGCAAATTTAAAAATAGCACCTATCAATTAACCAATCACTATCAAGATGGCGATTTCATTTCTGCCAATCAAACAATTGCCAGTGGCACAGCTTCTACTCAACTAATTTTGGCAGGCGAAAGAACTATGCTTAATGTTTTGCAACATCTAAGCGGCATCGCCACCAAAACTCGTGATTTTGTTGAAAAATTAAACAATCCTGCCATTAAAATATTTGACACACGAAAAACCCTTCCTGGTTTAAGAGATTTACAAAAATATGCCGTAAAATGCGGTGGAGGCAATAATCATCGATTTTGTTTAGCTAGCCAAATTCTCATCAAAGACAACCACATCGCCGCCAACCAAAGTATTCTACAAACCATTAAAAAAGCACAATCTGAAAACACCAAAAACCTATTGTTAGAAGTAGAGTGCGACAACATCAAGCAAGTTGCAGAAGTGATGTTGGCAAACCCCGACATTATTATGCTTGACAATATGTTGATTAACGAAATTATTGAGTGCAGTAATTTAATTAGACAACATAATAAAAAAATCATTATCGAAGTTTCTGGCTCAATCAACTTACAAAACATTCATTTATATAAAAATCTCGATATAGACCGAATCTCTATCGGCTCTCTCACCCATTCGGTTGCCAGCATAGATATTGGCCTTGATTTTTAAGGCAGATTAACCTTCATTTTGAGGAAATTTTGCACTGCATTCGATCTAAATTCCCCTTCCTTTGGTGCAGGGAATTTTGCCCCCCCAGTAATAGCATTAAATTAATAGCATTTTGCTATAAAATTTTACGCAGATCTAGCACTTTTTTTTGAGAAAAATCTGCATAATTGACAATTTCTTTAAATTCTGGCCACTCGGTTAAAATCACCACAAAATCGCTTGCCTTGTAACAATCAGCCAAACTAGAGCAATATTTTATGTTATCAAATAAAATTGCTTGGGCATTTGGCATTGCCACTGGGTCGTAGGCAGAAATCGCAAAGCCATCTGCCAACAACAACTTAATAATTTCAATAGCGGGACTCACCCGCACATCGTCGGTGCCAGCTTTAAATGCCAAACCCAGAACAGCAAGGTTTTTGCTATCGCCCGCCTTCTTTTTAATTTTATTTGCCATCGCCACAAACCGCTGTTGATTGCTTGCAATAGTGGCTTGCAAAATATGTAAATCAATGTCGTTTTCGCAAGCTAAATGATGAAGAGCCAACGAATCTTTCGGAAAACAACTACCGCCAATGCCCGGCCCCGGATTTAAAAAAGCAGAACCAATTCGCCCATCAAGCCCCATACCCTTGGCAACATCAAGCACATTTGCCCCAAGTTTATCGCATAAAGCATCGATTTCGTTGATAAAAGCCACTTTGGTCATTAAAAAAGCATTGCTAGCATATTTTATAAGCTCGGCAGTGTTAAGATCGGTAAATAAAACTTGATGTTTTTGCAAAATCCAGGGCAGATAAATTTCTTGCATTATTTTTTTCGCAAAACTCTGCTCTGTTAAGTCTGAGCAACCAATTATAATGCGGTTTGGATGCAAAAAATCGTGCAAGGCAAAGCCCTCTCGCATAAACTCGGGGTTTGAAACCATCTCAATTTGATAAGGCAAATGAGCCAACATTTGCTTGATTTTTTGATTAGTGCCAACTGGCACGGTCGATTTGGTAATAATAACCTTGTCTTCGCAAATAAACTTACTCAAACCATTTACCGCTTCAAACAAAAAGCTTAAATCTGCCTTGCCCGAATTTGGCTCTTGCGGAGTGCCCACCGCCAAAATAATTGCTTGAGAATGCCAAATTCCTTGAGCCAAATCGCATGTAAAAGCAAGATTTTGGCTATCAACCACACTAGCCAAAAGCTGGGGCAAACCCTGCTCGTGAATGGTGGGAATTTTTTGTGTTAGTAATTTTATTTTGGCTTCGTTAGAATCAATGCACAGCACCTTATGGCCCATTTTGGCAAAACAAACCGCCGAAGTAAGCCCAACATAACCGCTACCAATAATGGTGATATTCATAGAGAAAAAAGTTGATTGAAAAA
>RFXY01000090.1 GCA_009921385.1 Pseudomonadota bacterium | reverse complement strand
AACCTCTTACCAACGAGGTTTCTGCTTTCCCTCCTAAAAAAAGAGTTTATTAATTAAAATACAAATATATGGCCGAATTTACTCTTCCTAAAAATTCCCAAATAGATAAAACCAAAGGCACAACTCACAAAGCTAGTGCTGATGCCAAAAACATTTGCACTCTTGAAATTTATCGCTACAATCCCGAAGATCCCCAATATCAAAATCCCTACATCGATCGTTTCGAAATCGATATCGATAAATGTGGCCCAATGGTGCTTGATGCTCTCATCAAAATCAAATCCGAGCAAGATTCTTCTTTAACTTTTCGCAAATCTTGTCGCGAAGGTATTTGCGGTTCTTGTGCCATGAACATTGATGGTAGCAACACTCTTGCTTGCACCAAATCAATTTCTGATTGCAAATCTAATGTGGTAAAAATTTACCCATTGCCTCATATGCCTGTTATCAAAGATCTAGTGCCAGATCTTAGCCATTTTTATGAGCAATACAAATCTATAAAACCATGGATGCAATCTCCAGAACCAAGCAATCTCAACTCTGAAAGATTACAATCACCAGAAGAAAGAGAACAGCTCGATGGTTTATACGAATGCATTTTATGTGCTTGTTGCTCTACTTCTTGCCCTAGCTATTGGTGGAACTCCGAAAAATATCTTGGCCCCGCTGTGTTGTTGCAAGCTGGTAGGTGGATTTTTGATTCTCGAGACGAAGAAACAGAAAAAAGGCTCGACGATCTCGAAGATCCTTTCAAACTTTATCGTTGCCACACCATTATGAACTGCACTCAAAGTTGTCCGAAAGGCTTAAATCCTGCAAAAATAATTGGCAAAATTAAACAAAAAATCGCAGATCGCAAATCTTAACCTATGAACAAAAAATCAATAGCTATCATTATGGGTAGCCAATCTGATTATGCTGTGATGCACCATGCCGAAGAAATTTTGCAACAATTTGATGTTGCATTTGAAACTCTAATAGTTTCTGCTCATCGCACTCCGCACAGGCTATATCAATTTTGCCAAACCGCCAAACAACAAGGTTTTCAAATTATTATCGCTGCCGCTGGTGGCGCCGCTCACCTACCCGGCATGGCTTCTGCCCTCACCGATTTGCCTGTTTTGGGGGTGCCAATTGTTAGTCGAAATATGTTTGGCTTTGATTCTTTGCTTTCTATTGTGCAAATGCCTGCAGGGGTGCCGGTTGGCACTTTGGCAATTGGTGAGGCAGGGGCAAAAAACTCTGCTTTGTTGGCAATTGCTATTTTGGCTTTACAAGATGAAAAACTTGCTATAAAATTACAAGAATATCGACAAAAACAAACCGATTCTGTTTCTTTATATCCAGTTAAAAATGCATAATAGAATTTTTATACCATTTCCACTAATTAAAATCACACTTCGATCTAAATTCCCCTTTTTTAGAAGTAGTGTCTTTTTTGCGATAGCAAAAAAGACCAAGGCAATGTTGTGAAACAAGGAAAAATGCTAATTCAAGTCAAATTCCTACCGTGTGTTGCCGACACTACCCCGTCGACCTTCGCTCGCCACCCCTTCTAAAAAAGGGGAATTTTGCACCGCATTCAATATAAATCTCTCTTCCACGGGATGGGGAATTTAGATCGAAGTGTGGTTTTAATTAGTGGAAATGGTATTATTTCTACTTTATCAATAAATTTTTTCATAGAAAAATCCCTAAAAAACTATATTGAAAAAATTAAGAAAAACATCTTGCTTTTTTAGTGTTTTTTGTTAAGATATTTTTAGTTATAAATTATTCATCACAACTCAATGTTTACTATTAAATCTTTTTTTACCTATATTTTACTTGCTTTTGTTGCTACTAAAAAAGTTTTTTTTAAATCTTTGGGGCAAAAACTTTGTTTGCAAGATCCTTGGGGTTCCTCATGGCAACCACCAAAAAATAATCAACAACCAACACAAAATAATCAAAGCACCAACAACAATCAAAATAATCAGCAAAAACCACCGAAAAATCCAAAAGATCCCTTCTTTTTTAATAATCTTGACGATATTTTACAACAAATCATCAAAAAATTTTATCATAACAACCAGCCAAACTATCGCAACATTGCCATTGCTGTTTTTGCTATTTGGTTGTCGCTTGGTGTTTATAAAGTCAACCCAAGCGAAAATGGGGTAGTGCTATATTTTGGCAAATTTTCACAAGTGGCAAGCCCTGGTCTAAACTATTACCTGCCCTATCCAGTTGGTCAATTAATCAAAAAAAATGTCACCTCCGTCAACATCGAAGAATTTGGCTTTTCTTCTCTTGAAAACAAATATCTAAATCGCAATCTTAATGCCGAAAGCCTAATGCTTACAGGCGACGAAAATATTGTTGATGTAGAATTTCAAATACAATGGCAAATTTCTGATATCAAAGATTTTGTTTTTAATATCGCCGATCCTTATCAATCAATCAGGCAATCAGCCGAAAGCTCTATGAGAGAAATCATAGCCAGAAACCCAATTGCCAATGCTCTTTCTGATGGCAAATTACAAATCGAAGACGATGCCAAAAACTTACTACAAGAAGTTCTTAATTCTTATGCTTCTGGCATCAGAATTGTTAAGGTTCAATTAAGAAGGGTCGATCCGCCTTCGCAAGTAAGAGATTCTTTCTTAGATGTGCAAACCGCCAAAGCCGATAAAGAAAAAGAAATCAATCAAGCTCAGGCCTATGCCAACGATATCATTCCAAGAGCCAAGGGCTTGGCATCACAAATGAAAGAAGAGGCCGAAGCCTATGCCAAACAAGTGGTAGCAAATTCAGAAGGTGAAGCATCTAGGTTTTTAGCGGTTTATAATCAATATGCTAAGTCTAAGCAAGTGACGAAAAAAAGAATTTATCTCGAAACTATGGAAAAAATCTACAGCCAAAATGAAAAAATTTATGTCGATAAAAACATCAGCAAAAATATGGTTATGCCATATTTCTTTGATAATCAAAATTTAAAAAAATAGCTTTTTATGTCTAGTTTGCAAATAAAAATTTCTGCCATTGTTTTTACTTTTTTCTTGTTGATTTTTAACACTTTTTTTATTGTCGATCAAAGAAAACAAGCATTGATTTTACAGTTTGGTAAGGTCATTAAAACTGTCAACACCGCTGGCATTTCTCATAAAATTCCTTTAGTGCAAAATGCTATTTTTTTTGATAAAAGAATTATTGATCTTGTCTTGCCCGAGCAAGAAGTTATTGCTTCCGATCAAAAAAGATTGCTTATCAATGCTTTTGCCAAATATAAAATAGTTGATCCTGTCAAGTTTTATACCACAGTTGTTAATAATCAGGGCTTAGCCAATAAACTTGCCGGCATTCTTGATTCTAGCCTTCGTCAAGTAATTGGTGAAATTTTTTTAAACGAGCTTCTCACCGAAAATCGTGGTAGCATTATGAAAGATATCAAAGATGTGGTTAGTAGTTCTTCAGAAATTTTTGGCATCGAAATTGTTGATGTACGCATTATGCGAACCGATTTACCAAAAGAAAATTCCGATGCAATTTATGGTCGAATGCAAACCGAAAGAGAAAAAGAAGCCAAAGAAATCAGAGCAAAAGGTGCTCAAGAAGCCCAAAAAATCAGGGCAGAAGCCGATAAACAAAAAACCATCATTGAGGCAGAAGCAAAAAAAGATGCCGATATTGTTCGAGGTGAAGCAGAAGGAGAAGCCAATAAAATTTATGCCTCTTCTTTTGGTAAAGATCCTGAATTTGCCGATTTTTATCGCTCAATGCAAGCCTATCAAAAATCTATGTTAAACGAAAATAACAAAACAAAAATGATAATCTCTTCTGATGGAGAATTTTTTAAATACTTTGGTAATAAATAATGTTATTTCAAATATTATTTTTACTCTTTTCTTTTTTTATTTTTGCCAACCTAAATCAATCTTTTGCACAAGAAGTTAACAAGACAGAAATCAATAAAACAGAAAACAAATTTAATAATCTCGAAGAAGTTCCAAACAAATCTCAATTAATTCCTAGTTTTGCCGATTTAATCGAAAATTTATTGCCAAGTGTCGTTAATATTTCTGCCACTCAGGGCTCTAAAAATCAAAACTCCATCGTGTTAGACAGCAATATGCTAGGCAACTTTCCGCCCACCCCTATTTTTGAAGAGCTAAAAAAACAACTAGATAAACAAATTATTGATAAGAAAAAAATAATCTCTATTGGTTCTGGTTTTTTAATTTCTAAAGATGGCTACATCGCCACCAATTATCATGTTATCGAAGATGCCCTTGAAATCAGCATTAGCTTGCAAGACAAAACTTTTTATAAAGCAAATTTAGTGGCTTTTGATCGCAAATCTGATTTAGCTTTGTTAAAAATTAACCCAACCAAAGAATTAAAATTTGCTCGTTTTGGCGATTCTTCGAGAGTAAAAATTGGCGATTGGTTAATTGCCATTGGCAATCCTTATGGTTTTGGCAGTTCGGTTTCTCTTGGCATATTATCTGCCAGAGGCAGAGATGTTAGCTCTTCTCAATCAGACGAATATTTGCAAACAGACACTTCTATAAACAAAGGAAATTCTGGTGGCCCTCTTTTTAACAGCAAGGGCGAAGTTGTAGGCATCAGCACTTCTATTTTTTCTCCTTCTGGTGGCAATGTTGGCATTGCTTTTGCCACTCCTTCTAACAATGCTTTTCAAATTCTCAAGCAACTCAAAGAGCAAGGCGAAGTTGTTAGAGGTTGGATCGGTGTGATGGCACAAGATTTAAATCAAGATTTGGCTAATTCTATCAAGTTAAACACTTTAAAAGGTGCTTTCGTTAGCGATATCACAAAAAATGGCCCTGCAGACAAGGCGGGCATCATTCCTTCGGATGTTATTTTGCAGTTCGATGAGCAAGAGATTACCGATGTTAAAACCCTACCAAAAGTAGTCAATAAACTACCCATTGGCAAAATCGTTAAAGTGCTGATTTTTCGCTATGGCAAAACTCAAACTGTCAATTTAATTATCGAAAAAACTCCCAAAGAAGACGATAAAAAAACCACTATAAAACCAATTGCAAAAACCATAGGCAAGCTTTTAGGAATCAGTTTTGCTGAAGAAAAAATTACCAACAAAACAAA
>RFXY01000089.1 GCA_009921385.1 Pseudomonadota bacterium | reverse complement strand
CCCCCAAGATTAGCTCCCGAAAAATTTGCTCCAAAAAGACCAGCTCCCGAAAAATTTGCATAAAAAAGATGAGTTCCCGAAAAATCTGCATCAAAAAGAATAGCTTTCGAAAACTTTGCATAAGTTAAATCTATTTTACTTCTATCTCCTTCAAAATCTTTAAACAAATCAGCTAAATAAACTTTTCCGCCGTGTGTTTTTTTAGACATATCAATGCCACATAAAGACAAACCTTGGCTTGCCAAAAATTCGATGGCTTCTTTTTTGCCAGAATTGCCAGAGGCTTTATTGGCAAGAACTTGCCAAGCCCCGATAATTTCTTGTTTAAGTGTTGCTTCTTTTTGTAAATAAATAGCATAGCTCGCGGCAAAAAAAGCCAAAGTAGTGACTAAAAAATTTGCTAATTCTATTTTATCGTTAATTATCAAATATATCATCCAAGGTATAATTGCACCTAAAAAAATAATAAAAAAATCTTTCTTTTTCATACTCTACTTTTTGATAGTAATGATTTTGGCTAAATCTCGAATGTGTGAAACTTCAATAAAATTGAGATCGGGGAGGTTTTTTTTGGTGGCAAGAAAGCTTTTGTTTTTGGTGTTGGCTTGCGGAATCAGGCAGTTTTTAAAGCCGAGTTTTTGGGCTTCTTTTAGGCGAGTTTCGAGGTTGCCGATCATACGAATTTCGCCGGTAAGCCCAATTTCGCCAATTGCCAAAGTGCCTGCAGGCAAAGAAATATCTTTGCTTGCCGAAATTAAGGCACAAGCCACCGCCAAATCTGCCGAGGTTTCGATTATTTTTAGCCCACCCACCACATTTAAATAAACTTCTTTATCAAACAAATTTAGGCCATATCGGCTGTTTAAAACGGCAATAATCATTGCCAAACGGTTGAGATCCCAGCCCACCACTGCTCTTCTGGGGGTTGGCAAAAAAGAAGGTGCCACCAAAGCCTGAATTTCGGCTAAAATTGGCCGAGTGCCTTCGATGCCGGCAAAAACACTGGTGCCACTGGTTTGGTGTTGGTAAGAATTCAAAAATAATTCGCTGGGGTTTGAAACTTCGGTTAAGCCAATTTCGTTCATGGCAAAAACCCCGATTTCGTTGGCAGGGCCAAAGCGATTTTTAACCGCCCGTAAAATGCGAAAATGCAAATCTTTTTCGCCCTCAAAATAAAGCACGGTATCGACCATATGCTCTAAAACTTTTGGCCCAGCAATTTGCCCATCTTTGGTGACATGGCTGACAATCAACAAAGTAACCGCATTTTGTTTGGCAAAAATGGTGAGTTCGCCCGCGGCCGCACGAACTTGCGAAACGGTGCCGGGGGCAGAAGACAAGCCTTCTAAAAACATAGTTTGAATAGAATCAATAATCACCACGATTGGCTGTTTTTGTGTTTCGATTTGTTTTTTGATGCCCAAAGTTATTTCTGCCACATTGGTGTTAGAAGCTAGTTGAATGTTGGTGGCTTCAACCTCTAGCCTTTTGGCACGAAGCCGAACTTGATCGATAGATTCTTCGCCAGAAATGTAGATTACACAATTGTTGTTTTTTGCCAAACTATTGGCGGTTTGCAGTAGCAAGGTTGATTTACCAATGCCCGGATCTCCGCCAATTAGCACCACCGAGCCTTTTACCAAGCCTCCGCCCAAGGTGCGATCGAGCTCGGTGATGCTGGTGGGTAATCGAGGAAAATCGTAAGTTTCACCCAGTAAATTAACTAATTGTAAAGCAGAAGAATTGTGTTGTTCTTTGCTTGGGGCAATTTTTTGATGACTGAAATGCGAACTGTTGCCACCTTCGGCAAATTCTTCGACCAAGCTGTTCCAGGCATTGCATTCTGAGCATTTTCCTGCCCATTTAAACGAAATCGACCCGCAAGATTGACAACAATATGCTGTTTTTTTGCTCATAATTTAGCTAATTTGATGTAGTTTAAAACCGTAGTGTTGCAAAAATGGCAAATCGCTGTCAAAAAGCCATCTTAAATCGGTGATGCCATATTTTAACATTGCCAATCTTTCAATGCCAATGCCAAAAGCAAAGCCTTGCAAGTTGCTAGAATTATGACCGCAATTTTGCAAAACATTAGGATGAATCATACCGCAACCTAAAATTTCCATAAATTTATCGCCCAAGCCAGCCTTGATTCGGCCTTGTTGTAAAGAATAGTTGATATCTACTTCGGCAGAAGGCTCGGTAAAAGGAAAAAAGCTGGGGCGAAACCTTAATTGCAAGTTGTTGGTGTTAAAAAAGATTGATAAAAATGTTTGCAAAACCCATTTTAAATTACCCATATTAATATTGTTATCAACAACAAAACCCTCGACTTGGTGAAACATTGGAGTGTGAGTTGGGTCAGAATCTTTGCGAAAAACTCTGCCCAAAGAGCAGATTTTAAAGGGCGGTTGGTGGTTTTTCATGTGGCGAATTTGAGTGTTAGAAGTGTGAGTTCGTAGCAATAAAGGCGAGTTTTTGAGGTAGAAAGTGTCTTGCATTTGCCTTGCAGGATGGTTTTCTGCCATATTTAGAGCGGTAAAATTGTGAAAATCATCTTCAATTTCGGGGCCTTCGGCAAAAATAAAACCAAGATTGTTAAAGATTTGCTTAACTTCTAAAATGGTTTTGCTAATTGGATGCAAAAGACCAAGATTTTTGGGCAGTGCTGGAGCGGTGAGATCGAGTTTTTCGGCAGTTAATTTTTGGTTGATTTCCGCTTGTAAAAGTTCGTTTTTTAAGTTTTCTAAAATGTTGGTGATGTGATTTTTTAGTTCGTTAACTTGCTGACCAACTGCTTTTTTTTGCTCGTCGTTGAGGTTTTTTAATTCGCTAAAAATGGCGGTGACCAAACCTTTTTTGCCTAAAAAATTGATTCTGATTTGTTCGAGAGAAGCAAGGTTTTGCTTGGTCTCTAAACATTGATTGAATTGGGTTTTAATATTGTTGATTTGTTGTGTAAGCATAAAAATTAATATTTTAAATGTGGTGCATCTGGCGGGAATTGAACCCACAACCCTTGCCTTCGGAAAGCAATACTCTATCCAGTTGAGCTACAGATGCTTATAATACTATTTGCCATCTATGCATTTAAAGATGGGAAATGGTATAAAACTTTGTTATAATACAATATCGCTGGCAAAATTTTCTATTTGTTTTTGCTGTAAATTTAGATAAGTTTCGCGATTTTTAATGGTCCAAGCAAATAATTTAATATTTGGACTGTTCTTTTTTAGGGAATTCATAATAAATTGGTTTTTTAATAAATGGTGATTAATTGATAAATGGTTTATTTGGTTTTCGATAATAAATTTTTGACATTCGTTAAATTGGCTTTCGTGCTCTAAAACTGCCATAAAAGAAAAATCGCTAAAAATATTTTGCCATTTTGTATGAACTTGTTTTGCCAAATGATAGTCGGTGATAAATGGGGCAAAATAGCAATTTTTAAGAGGTAAATTTAGGTTTTCAATAATATTTTTGGTTTGAATGGCGATTTCTGTGGCATTATGTAAAGAAACATTTTTAAAATCTAGCCAATAAAGTAAAGATTTTTTGCTATGCAATAAAGAATGTTGCAAAAAATCAAACAAATTAAGCGAAGATTGACTATTTTTTGGCTCGTCGTGGCTTATGATTAGTTGTTGATCGATAAACCAAATATCAAATTCTATAGCTAAAAAACCTGCATCAAGAGCATTTTGCAAACTTTTTAAGCTATTTTCATAGATATTTTTTTCAACATCAACCAAGCCACGATGAGCAAAAATAGCCATAGTGTTTAGATATCAAGAACAATTCTTCTTGGATCTTCGAGTAATTCTTTGATTCTCACCAAGAAAGTTACCGCTTCTTTGCCGTCGATAATGCGGTGATCGTAAGAAAGAGCCAGATACATCATTGGGCGAATTTTGATTTCGCCATTGATAGCCATTGGTCTTTCTTGAATTTTATGCATGCCCAAAATAGCCGATTGCGGAGGATTAATGATTGGAGTTGACATTAACGAGCCATAAACCCCGCCATTTGAAATGGTGAAAGTTGCCCCAGCAAGATCGGGTAAAGTGAGTTTGCCTTCTTTGGCTTTGGTGCCAAGAAAAGATATGCCTTTTTCAATTTGGGCAAGATTTAGTTTGTCGGCATCTCTTAACACTGGCACAACCAAGCCTTGTGGAGAACCAACCGCCACACCAATGTCGTAAAAATTTTTATAAATAATGTCGGTGCCATCTATTTCGGCATTGACCGCAGGAATTTCTTTTAAAGCCACAATGCAAGCTTTTACAAAGAAAGACATAAAACCTAATTTAACCGAGTGCTTTTTTTCAAAAGTATCTTTATATTCGTTTCTTAATGCCATAATCGCAGACATATCAACTTCGTTAAAAGTGGTAAGAATAGCTGCGGTATTTTGTGATTCTTTTAATCTTTCGGCAATTTTTTGACGAAGTTTTGACATTTTTACTCTTTCGGTTTGCTTGCTAGCAGAAGCTAAATTGGCAGAGCTTTGAGTGCTTTGAGTGCTTTGTATTTGATTTTGTAAAACTTGCAAAACATCGCCTTTGGTTATTCGGCCATCTTTGCCACTACCGGCAATGTTTTGTGGGTTAAGATTGTTTTCGGCAACGAGTTTTTGTGGAGCAGGAGAAAGGTGAGTGTTGTTTGCTACAGAATTGTTGCCAACATTTAGCGATGCTTGATTAGTTGCCAAAGAGCTCGTTTGAACGATAGCTTGAGCGGTTTCGCCCTCTTGCATTATGGCTAAAATATCGCCAACCTTAACATTATCACCTTCTTTAAATTTTATTTCGGTGATAGTGCCCGAAGTTGGAGCATTAACTTCGAGAGTTACCTTGTCGGTTTCAAGCTCAAATAAGATTTCGTCGGTTTTCACAACACAACCAGCTGGCTTATGTATTTTAGCAATTGCTGCTTCTGCCACTGATTCGCCAAGAACTGGTGTTTTTATTTCTATAGTCATAAAAAATGGTTAAATTTAAAAACAAAACAATATAAATTTTATTGAAACAATTCTTATCGTCAACACTTTTTTGATTCTATCTAAATATTTTCTAGAACTCTTTCTATTTCTTCTAATCCAACAGGCTTAGAAAGCATCTCATTCATGCC
>RFXY01000088.1 GCA_009921385.1 Pseudomonadota bacterium | reverse complement strand
GAACTAGATTAAGATTAATAACAGAATTGCCTGGTGCAATACAATCAGTAGTAGTAGTAGTAGTAGTACAGGTATTGTTAGTATTATTAACTAAACCTGCATCATCAGAACTACTTGTTGTTATAATATCCCATTTTGCGCCATTACATTTAGCAACAATATATCTCTGAGCACTAGTAGTATTGCCTAATGGCATTTTTCTTACATCGCCCTTTAAGCCTGCAGGTATAGTTATTTTGCCACTAGCATTTACAGAACTAAATACAGCATTATGTGTAATATTGGAAGAAGATATGGAGATAGTACCAATCGATGCTTCACTTACACACATAACACCTGAACTAGGAGGGCTAGAGGAAGCTGAAGTTTGTAGTATGACACTACTACCAGCAGGACAGTTAGCAGCACCAGTATTTCCCAATGTTAAATTAGCAGAAACACTAGGACAGAAGTTAATTACTGTACCCTTTAAGTCACCAGTTACTGCATTAGAACTAATTACCTGTGAACCAGTATTATAAATTTTAGTGGGAACAGTTGCAAGTGTAGCACCAGATAATAATGTAAAAGTATCACTAAGCATGGCAGTTCTAACATTTAAACCACTTGAAATAAGCGGTGATACATTAAGCCTTTTCTCGCTAGCACTGTATGTTTTGCATTCTAATCTTAGCAATTGAGTAGTCATCACACCAGTATTACTGGAAAATGTTACAGATTTAGTAGTAGAATCTACCAAAGGAGTTAATCCAGTGGCAGAAAAATCAAGGTTTCCTGGGCATGCTTCTGACTCACCACTAGTTATATTACCACAATTAACAGCATCGCCACCAGTTAATGCAGCGATGATTTTTGGGGCACCAAACAAAATGCCAATACCCAAAGTGATGCCAATTACCAAAGCAATCGAAAATTTGCCAGTAAAAAAGCCAAAACCACATGCCACAATAGCAAAAATAGCTATTGCTTTGCCAACATTGCCATTAGCCATTTCAAACACATTACACAAACCACGAGTTATTGGGCTTTGATCTAGACCATTAGGAGCAAGAGTAACATCTGCCAAGGCAAATTTTGGGCCAAAGATAACTAGCAAAAACATGGCAATTGCCAGTAAAAAAGCTAGATGATTTTTTTTATAGATAATAGACATAAAAATATAAATTAATTGAATAATAAAAAAACAATTGCTACTCAATTTAAACCAAGCAAAAATAAATTGCAACAACTATTTTTGTTTTTATAAAGAAAAAAAAATTTTTTCTCTAGCACTCGATCTGAATTCCCCTTTTTTAGAAGGGGAATTTGCCCCAGCACTCGATCAGAATTCCCCTTCCTGTGGAAGGGGTGGATTTTTGCATAAGCGATAGCTTGTGCAAAAAGACCAAGGTAGTGTTGGGAGCCGATCGCGGATGTTTTTTCGAGTCGCACATCTTTCGAGTGCTGGTTGCCGACACTACCTTGGTCTTTTTTTGCTATCGCAAAAAAATCCACCCCTTCTACAGAAGGGGAATTGTGCACCGAGAACTGCTACCGACACTACCCCGGCACTTCGTGCCACCCCTTCCAAGGGAAGGGGAATTGTGCACCGAGAACTGCTACCGACACTACCCCGTCTTTTTTTGCTGTCGCAAAAAAATCCACCCCTTCTACAGAAGGGGAATTTGCCACGAAATTTGCTATAATTACAAACTTGCTCTAATGTGTTTAGTGGCAGTAACCATAAACTCGAGAGCTTGCTTGGTTTCGGGCCAGTCTCTGGTTTTTAAACCGCAATCTGGGTTAACCCAAATTTGCTCTGGCTTTAAAACATCAAGAGCTTTGTAGAGTAGATTTTGCATTTCTTGCACCGAAGGAACTCTTGGCGAATGAATATCGTAAACACCGGGCCCAATTTCGTTTGGATATTTAAAATTGACAAAAGCATTTAACAATTCCATTTGAGATCGTGAAGTTTCGATAGAAATCACATCGGCATCCATATTGGCGATGGCTTGAATGATATCGTTAAACTCAGAATAACACATATGAGTGTGAATTTGAGTTTTATCTTCAACCCCGCTAGCAGAAATGCGAAAAGCATCAACCGCCCATTGCAAATAGTGTTGCCAATTTTCTTGACGAATCGGCAAACCTTCTCTTAGAGCGGCTTCATCGATTTGAATAATTTGAATGCCAGCTTTTTCTAAATCAAGCACTTCGTCGCGAATTGCCAAAGCAATTTGATTGGCGGTTTGGCTTCTTGGTTGATCGTTTCGCACAAAAGACCACTGCAAAATGGTGATTGGCCCTGTAAGCATACCTTTGACAATTTTTTTGGTAAGACTTTGTGCATATTTTGCCCACTCAACGGTCATAGCGGAATTGCGGAAAACATCGCCAAAAATGATGGGAGGCTTCACACAACGAGTGCCGTAGCTTTGCACCCAGCCGTTTTTGGTAAAGCAAAAACCATTAAGTTGTTCGCCAAAATATTCGACCATATCGTTTCTTTCAAACTCGCCATGCACTAAAACATCGAGCCCAATTTGTTCTTGCCAAGCAACAGCATTAGCAATTTGTTGCTTGATGAAATCGTGATATTGTTGTTGATTGATTTTGTTGGCTTTGAAATTAGCTCTATTTTCTCGAACTTCTTTGGTCTGCGGAAAAGAGCCGATGGTGGTGGTTGGCAACAAAGGTAAATTGAGATGATTTTGTTGCAACTTGCTTCGAGTAGCAAAATTGGAGTGGCGATTTAACAAGCTTTTATTAATGCCAGCAACCCTTTCTTTTACTTGCTGATTATGAATTTTTGCCGATGTTTTTCTGTTGCTGATGGCAATTTTATTGTTTTGCAATAAATTTTGCTGTTTTTCAGTTAAATTATTGTTGACAGCGCCAGCAATAATTGCTATTTCTTGCAATTTATCTTCGGCAAAAGATAGCCAAGTTTTGATTTCGTTATCAAGGCTATTTTCGTTGGCAAGTGAAATTGGGCAGTGCAACAAACTGCACGAACTGGCCACAATCACTCGATTATCACCAAGAACAGCAGTTGCTTTTTTTGTTAAAGCAATTGATTGCTCTAAATTGTTGATCCACACATTTCGCCCGTCAACCAAACCCAAAGAAAGAATTTGATTGTTGTTAATAGCTTGCAAGCAGGTATTTAGCTGATTTTCGCCTCTTACCAAATCGATATGCACCGAGTCGGTTTGTAGATCGAAAGCGAGTTGAGTATTTTCAAGCAAACTTTCAAAATAGGTAGTGAGATGTAATTTTAGTTGTTGACAATTTTTTTTGAGATAGGCATAGGCTTGCAGGTAGGCATTTATTTGATCTTTATCGATGTTAGTTGCTAAAAATGGCTCATCTATTTGCACATCGCAAACCCCAATTTCTTGCAATTTTGCAAATAAACTAGCATAAACAGGCAATAGTTTTGGCAATAAATTTAGTTTGTTAGAATTATCAATAGATTTTCCGAGCAACAAAAACGATACCGGACCAATAATTACAGGGCGAGTATGCACCCCAATTTGTTTGGCTTCTAAAAAATCTTGACAAATTTTTTGAGCATTTAAACTAAATTGTTGATTTACAGAAAATTCGGCAACCAAATAGTGGTAGTTGGTATCAAACCATTTAGTCATTTCAAGAGCGGTAATGTCGATGCCAGATTTTTGCAGGCCTCTCGCCATAGCAAAATAAAGATCTAAACCTTGATGATTTTCGCCAAAAACTTTTTTGAATCTCTCAGGAATTGCCCCAAATAAAACGATATTATCAAGAATGTGGTCATAAAAAGAAAAATCGTTGCTAGCAATAAAATTGATGCCAGCAGATTGTTGCAATTGCCAATTATGATTTTTAATTTCTGAAGCAGTTGCTTGTAGTTGTTCCCAAGAAATTGAGCCTTTCCAATAGCCTTCGGTGGCTTTTTTTAGTTGACGATCAGATCCTATTCTCGGAAAACCAAGTGAAGCGGTTTTAAGCATAAGTTAAGTGAGATGTTATTTTTTAATGCAAGGCTTTGCTTGAAAAATATATGAAGAAATTTGTTTTATGAAAATATTTTTATAATTTTATTTTGGTGGAGCTAACGAGATTCGAACTCGTGACCTTTTGCATGCCATGCAAACGCGCTACCAACTGCGCTATAGCCCCGCTTTATAATTTATATAAAATTTTATAAAATGTTATTTTAAACATAAAACAAAAATGCGATTGAAAATTTTAAAACAAAAAAAACAAAATGCAAGCAATAAAAAATATGTCTAAAAAAGACACAATAAAAAAAAGATGAAAAAAAAATTTGACATTTTAAAATAAAACAACCAATATTGATTTTCAAAAGGATCAAAACTTTTCAATTTTGCTTCATAATAATCAAATTTAACAACATCTTAATAAAATATGAAAAAAACTTTTTCTTCTAAAAAGTCGGCTTTCTCACTAATTGAGTTATCAATAGTTCTAATCATTATCGGTTTACTAATTGCTGGTATAACTGGTGGTGCCAGCCTTATTAAAAGCTCCGAGCTTCGTTCTGTTATGAGTGAAGCAAAAAGCTATCAAGTAGCAGTAAACTCTTTTTACACTCAATACGATTCTTATCCAGGTGATACCGATATTTCTGTGGGTAGCAATAGCACTTTTTCAGGTAATAGAAACAATCAAATTCAATATGCAATTGCAAATGGTGTAGTTGCTGGATCATCTGTTGCTGGTTTTGAAGGTGTTGATGCTTGGCAAGATCTAAGAGATATTGGTGCCATAGATTTAAATTTAAGCATTACCGCAACTTCGGCTCAAACTTTTACTCCTATTACCAATCTTCCTGGTTCAAAAATTAAAGGCGGTGGCTGGGCTTTTGACTACAACATTTCTTCTTTACAAAATGTGGTGGTTTTAACTGGTAAAACAAAAAGTGTAACTCCTGCTGCTCTTGCTGCTGGCACAACTTTAGTTAATAACCATTTTAACAGTACAGGAACAGCCAATTCATCTGCCTTAGCTTGTTCCACAGGGACACCAGCAGTAGGTACTACAGATCCTTACTGCACAGCTTCTGGTCCTAACTTTCCTGGTGGTTTAGTTTCTTACAATACTCCGCTTAACAATGCTGCTCTTGAAGTTATTTCTGCTCCAGATGCCTATTCTATCGATTCTAAAGTT
>RFXY01000087.1 GCA_009921385.1 Pseudomonadota bacterium | reverse complement strand
CCAATAACAATTGGCCCTGCACCGATGATGAGTATAGATTTGAGATCTGTTCTTTTTGGCATAAAATTTGCTTGGTAAGATAATGGCACTGTTGCATTCCAAATTTTGCCATGAAACAGTGCTATTATCTTATCAAGCAAATTTTATGCCAAAAAGAACAGATCTCAAATCTATACTCATCATCGGTGCAGGGCCAATTGTTATTGGGCAGGCTTGCGAATTTGATTATTCGGGCACTCAAGCCTGCAAAGCCCTAAGAAACGAAGGTTATAAAGTGATTTTGGTTAATTCCAATCCCGCCACCATAATGACCGACCCCAACATTGCCGATCGCACTTATATTGAGCCCATCACCCCCGAAGTTGTTGAAACCATCATTGCAATCGAAAAACCCTGTGCATTGTTGCCAACCGTAGGCGGGCAAACCGCTCTTAATTGTGCCTTGGCACTAGCTAAAAACGGGGTTCTTGCCAAACACAATGTTGAGCTTATTGGAGCATCTATCGATGCCATCAAAAAAGCAGAAGATCGTGCTTTGTTTCAACAAGCAATGGATAAAATCGGCCTATCTACTCCCAAAAATAAATTAGTCAACAGTTTAGAGCAAGCAAAAGAAGCTTTGGCAGAAATCGGCTTGCCCGCCATTATTCGCCCTTCCTTTACTATGGGAGGTGCAGGTGGCGGTGTCGCCTACACAGTCGAAGAATATTTGCAAATTATTCAATATGGTTTATCTATTTCGCCAGTCAAAGAAGTGTTAATCGACAAATCAATTATCGGCTGGAAAGAATACGAAATGGAGGTTGTACGTGATAAAAACGATAACGGCATCATTATTTGCTCGATAGAAAACATCGATCCAATGGGGGTGCACACTGGTGATTCTATCACCGTTGCCCCTGCTCTCACCCTCACCGACAAAGAATATCAGCATATGCGAAATGCTTCTTTGGCTGTGCTTCGTGAAATTGGGGTTGAAACAGGCGGTGCCAATGTGCAGTTTGCGGTCAATCCAGAAAACGGGCAAATGACCATAATCGAAATGAATCCTCGAGTTTCTCGATCTTCCGCCCTCGCCTCAAAAGCAACTGGCTTTCCTATTGCCAAAGTGGCCGCCAAGTTGGCGGTTGGTTTTACTCTAGATGAAATCAGCAACGAAATCACCAATCACAAAACACCGGCATCTTTTGAGCCAACCATAGATTACATCGTCACCAAAATTCCTAAGTTCACTTTTGAAAAATTTAAAAGTAGCACCAATGTTTTATCAAGCTCAATGAAATCAGTAGGCGAAGTAATGGCAATTGGCCGATGTTTTGCCGAAAGCTTGCAAAAAGCCTTGCGATCTCTCGAAAACAACCTCAGTGGCCTAGAAGATGTTTTTATCAACTCCGACAATCACGAACAAAGACAACACATCATCAAACAACAATTAAAAATTCCTGCTTCCAATCTTTTGTTAGTTATCGCCCAAGCCTTTCGCGAAGGCCTAACCGCCACAGAAATCAACCAAATTTCTAATTACGATCCTTGGTTTTTAGAGCAAATCCACAATTTAGTGCAAACCGAAAAACAAATCAGCAGAAACGGCATTCCAAACGATCCGCAATATTTATTTAGCCTCAAAAAACAAGGTTTTTCTGACAAGCGAATCGCCAAACTTTGCAATGCTTCTGAGCAAGAAATTAGGTTATTACGATATCAATTTAACATTCATCCTATCTATAAAAGGGTCGATTCTTGTTCTGCCGAGTTTGCCACCACTACTTCTTATTTTTATTCAACTTATGAGTGATCTTAATTTTGATAGCATTCAACAAGCTCTAAATCGCATCGCTCCTTACATTAACCACACTCCAATATTTAGTAGCCAAAAATTAAACGAACTACTCAAAAACACCATTTTATTTAAAATGGAAAATCAACAAAAAGCCAATTCTTTCAAAGCCAGAGGGGCTTTTAATGCCGTGCTTGCCTATCGCGAAAAATTTGGTTTTTTTCCTAAAAAAATGGTCGCTTACAGCTCTGGCAACCACGGTTATGCTTTGGCTTTGGTTGGCAAAACTTTTGACATTCCCACCTTAATTTTTATGACCACAAACTGCACTGCAAGCAAATTAGAAGCAGTAAAATCGCAAAATGCAGAGCTGGTTTTGCTAAACACTAGGCTCGAAGCCATTTTGGCCTGCCAACAAAAAGAGCAAGAAGGTTATGTTTTTTTTCATCCATCCGATAACGATCAAATTATTGCAGGGCAAGGCACCTGCATTTTAGAAGATGCCCTCGTTACAGCACGAAATTTTGAGGCAATTTTTGCCAGCTGTGGCGGTGGCGGTTTGCTTTCGGGCTGTTTTTTAGCAAGCCAAAAAGTTTATCCACAAACAAAAGTTATTGGTTGCGAGCCAAACATTGCCAACGATGCCAGCCTGTCGGTTCAGCAAAATAAAATTATCGGCTTTCAGCAATCGCCCAATACCATAGCCGATGGGGCAAGAACTTTGCAAGTTTCTGATCGATGTTTTTTTTATCTAAAACAATTACATAAAATTTTAGAAATTTCTGAAGAAAAAATTATTTTTTGGCAACAACAACTCACTTTGTATTTACAACAAAATATCGAATACACATCTGCTTTGGCAATGGCGGGCTGTGCCGATTTTTTAGCACAAAACCAGCATTATCAACAACAAAAATTTCTAGTAATTATTTCGGGTGGCAATGTTTAAACAATTATATCAACAACTTTTTTCGCAACAACAACAATTAACTAGCGGTCTGTTTGTGGTTTCTACCCCAATTGGCAACTTGGCCGACATCACTTTTCGTGCTTTATATGTGCTTGAAAATTGCCATACCATTGTGTGCGAAGACACCAGCAAAACCTTAACCTTGCTTAATTTTTTTGGCATCAAAAATAAAAAAACCATCACCTACAACGACCATAGCAACGAAAAAACTAGGCAAAACATTGTCGATCTCTTGCAAAATCAACAAATTGTAGCCTTGGTTTCTGATGCTGGCACTCCGCTAATTTCTGACCCCGGCTATAAACTAATTCGTTTTTTACAACAACTAAATTATCCAATCTACACCATACCTGGTTGTTGTTCGGCAGTTTCAGCAATTTCTATTTCGGGCATTGCTTGCGATCAATTTTTATTTGCAGGCTTTTTACCAGAAAAAACCCAAGCAAAAACCACTTTTTTGCAAGAATTTCCCAATAATTTCAGTTTAATTTTTTTTGAAACCGCCAAAAGATTGCTAGATAGCCTCAACATTATGCTTGAAACTCTTGGCAACAGAAGAATTGCCGTTGCCAAAGAACTCACCAAAATACACGAACAAATTATTACAGGCACAATCAGCGAAGTCTTAACTTATCTTCAGGAAAACCCAAGCAAAATCAAGGGCGAAATAGTGCTGTTGCTCGAAAAATCTAGCCAAAATCAATATTGCGAAAATGATATTTTGCAAGATATTTCTTTATATTTACCTTCTGCCAAATCAAGCAAAGATTTAGCCACTCAATTGGCTGTGAAATTTCATACCAACAAAAAAACGATTTATCAATTAATTTTACAACACCAACACCAAACCCAAACCCACAATGAACAAGAAAAAAAATAGCTATAAATTTGGCATTATTGCCGAAAAAATTTGTCTTTTTTTGCTATTTTGCCAAGGCTATAAAATTTTAGCCAACCGCTATAAATGTTTTGCTGGCGAAATAGACATCATCGCTTTACACCAAAAGCAACTAGTTTTTATCGAGGTCAAAGCCAGATCTAAACAACACAACATCGAACAAATATTGCTTGTCAAACAAATTAATCGCATAAAATCTACCGCCGATTATTTTGTAGGCAAAAACCTTCATTTATCTGGCTTGTTACGAAGATTCGATTTTGTTGAATTTTCGCCTTTTTCTTTTCGGCATCACAAAAACTTTTTTTAAAGATTTGACATTATTTCATTCAACCAAAATAAATCTAGATTTTTAATTAGCCATCTATAAACTAAAATCATTTTTTAAAAACAGCTTTAAAACAGTAAAATGAACAGCCTCTTTAATCAAAAATCACTCGATGTTGCTAATTATCAACGACTCTCTGATGCTGATATTTTCAACATCCAAAACAATATTTTAGCAAGATGGCAAAATGCCTGCGAAAATTCTTGTGGCATAGAAAACGAAATACAGCATCAACACAATTTTTTGCAAGATTTTTTTGTTAAAATCCTTGGTTATCAAGGCGAAACAGGCAATCAACACAATACTTTATGGTGGGAATCTGGCACCAACGACGGCAGAAGACCAGATGGCATTTTGGGCTTTAATTTGCAAAGCTATCAAAATCAAGATATCACCACAAGCAATATCAAAGCAGGCGATATTCGAGCAGTAATTGAGCTGAAAGCAAGCAATGTTAATCTTGATAAAAATCAAAACCGTAAAGGTTTAGCTATAACTCCAATTGAGCAGGGATTTTTATATGCCCCAAAAGTTGGTGGCAAGTGCGAATGGGTAATTGTGAGCAACTTTGCCGAAATTCGACTTTATAAAGCAACCGACTCTAGCAAATATCACTCGTTTTTTATTGCCGAGCTTGCCAAAAATGCCAACAAACTAAAAGAATTCCACTTTTTGCTATCTTTTGACAGACTGTTTACCAAGCAACATCAACAATCGCCGGTGCATAAAATTATTGTTGATCGCGAAGAAGAAAAAGAAAGAATTCAAGAAGATTTTTATAATTTATACAAACACAATCGAACAAGGTTAAAACAGCATTTAATTGAGGTTAATCAATTACAATCTCGCAAAGGTTTTTGCCTTTATGCATCAGATAAACTGTTAAGAAGAATAATTTTTATTGTATTTTGCCAAGAAAGGGGTCTAATACCGCACAATACATTAAGTAAATTTGTTAAAGAGCAGGTTTATGGCTCTAAATATAATCATCTAAAAGATATTTTTCGTTCTCTTAATATTGGCAACAATAAAAGCAATCCGCAAGTGCCAGCATTTAACGGCGGGCTATTTAAAGAAGATAAATTTCTTGATGAGCTTTGCATTGAAGACTCAGAAATTGATAAGTTGTTGTTTGTTATCGATTATGCATTTAGAAGCGATCTTGATGTTGAAATTTTGGGGCATATTTTTGAAAAATCAATTTCCGATCTACAAAA
>RFXY01000086.1 GCA_009921385.1 Pseudomonadota bacterium | reverse complement strand
GCCTAGCGAAAAACTAACATCGTATTGTTGCATAATTTGGCAAATATCTTCAAAATGAGTGTATAAAAAGTTTTCTTTATGATGTGCCAAGCACCATTTTGCCATAATTGAGCCTCCTCTTGAAACAATGCCGGTAAGGCGATTGGCGGTAAGCGGAATGTAGGGCAACAACACCCCAGCATGAATGGTGAAATAATCGACCCCTTGTTCGCACTGCTCAATTAGAGTGTCTTTGTAGATTTCCCAGGTGAGTTCTTCGGCGATGCCATCAACTTTTTCTAGTGCTTGATAAATTGGCACTGTGCCAACTGGCACTGGGCAGTTACGAATGATCCATTCGCGAATGTTGTGAATGTTGTTGCCAGTGGAAAGATCCATCAGGTTATCTGCACCCCAGCGGGTTGCCCAAATCATTTTTTCAATTTCTTGTTCAACTCCAGAAAAAATGGCAGAGTTGCCAATGTTGGCATTGATTTTGACTAAAAAATTTCTGCCAATAATCATCGGTTCAGATTCGAGGTGGTTGATATTGGCAGGAATTATGGCCCGACCGCTTGCCACTTCTTGCCTTACAAACTCTGGGGTGATGGGGTTTTTTAGATTGGTTCTTGCCATATTTTCACGAATAGCAATATATTCCATTTCTTTGGTGATAATTCCTGCTTTGGCATAGGCTAATTGAGTGGGTTGCTTGCCTTTTTTGGCTTTCAGTGGCTGATAATTGTTTAGGTCAAATTGCGGAACCTGATTTTTATTTTGCAAACCGTTATCTTCGATTTTAACTTCTCTGCCTTGGTAATATTCAACATCTTGCCTTGCTAACACCCATTTTTCTCTAATTTTTGGTAAGCCAGAGTTGAGGTTGATGTTGTTTAATTTTTGATTGTCGGTGTAAATGCCCGAAGTGTCGTAGACCACAAAATTTTTGTTGCTAGATTTTTCGGATAAATTGATTTGCCTCATGGGCACCGCAACATCACCAGCATTGTTGCTGATATAGATTTTTTCTGAAGAAGGCAGGCTACCTAAGGTAAGTTTAAAATCAATAGACATAAAAAATAAAATAACTTGGCAAAAAATAATAATGATTTTACAATATCAAATTCATAATGTATAGCAAAAATTTATAAAATTTTATGAGCCAACTTTCTTTTGATTTTTATTCTTTTGCTGTTGAAAAAACTTTTGTTTTATTGCCAGAAAATACCGTTGCTTATCGGCATTTGATGCATTTTTTTGCTAACGAAAATCAGGGAAATGCCTTGATTTTGTTGGGACCAAGCAAAAGCGGTAAAAATTGTTTATTAAATTATTGTGCCAAACTCAATAACAAAACAATTGCGATAATTGATGATTATTTGCAAGAAAACCCGTGGCAATTATTGCCAAATCAATACTATGTTTTAAAAGACTTTACTAAATTAACCGAAATTAATTTGTTTCATTTGTTAAATATTGCTAACGAAAGAAGGGCTTGTTTAATTTTGCTTGATAATCAAGAATGCAATTTTTTGTTGCCAGATTTAATGTCTAGACTCAATAACATTAATCAGCAAACAGTTTTTTTGCCTAGTAAAAATTCATTACAGCAAATTTTGTTAGCTAATTTGGCTTATAAGCAAATAGTGTTGCCAGCAAATATTGTTGATTATTTGCTAAAAAATGCGGTAAGTTATGAAGATTTATATGTTTTGCTGAAAAAATTAGAGTTTTTTTATGAAGAAAACAACAAAAAAATTAGTTTAACACAGTTAAAAAAACTGTTTTGAGAAGAGTAAAGAATGGTGACCCCAACGGGATTCGAACCCGTATTTTCACCGTGAAAGGGTGACGTCCTAACCGTTAGACGATGGGGCCAAAAAAAAATTTTGAGAAATTTTTGGCAAAGTTAGGCAACAATTTTAGTTGTGCTTATTTTTATTTGCAACAACTTTTTTGTAGTTTTTTGCAAAAATATTTTATATTGTTTTAACTTAGATAAAACAGCGACGATCGTCTCCCAACACTACCACGTCCGCTATCGCGGACACCCATTCATTTAGTGCAGGGAATTTAGGCAGAAATACTATAAATTACATTTGCAAAAATTTTAGGCATTTTAGCAGTTTATTGGCTAAAAATTCGAGATCGTGATATTCTAAAAAAGCAATAAAACTAATTTTTTCTTTTGTAAAAATGCCGGTATAAATAAAAATATTACCTAAAAAACCTAAGCCAAATTCATATTCTTTTAGGTTTAATTTAATGGTTTTGGCATTTTGTTGGTTGATTTTTTCTAATTCAAAAAACAAAGGCTGAGCTAAAATAATTATTTGATTAATATCAAAAAGCATTTTTTTTAATTCTAAATATTTATCAAGCACTTCAAGGCAAGTATCTAGGTTATATTCGGTGGCGGTTTTTTTGGCAAGTTCAAGATTGCCAACACCCAGATCAATCAAGGTGCCAAGCAACTTGGCATGATTAAATTTGGTGGCAAAATATAAGGCATCGTTATCAGAATTATCAACAACATAAACATTGGCATGATGTTGCATTAAAAGTTCAATAATTTGTTGATGATTATGAATAACGGCATAAAGAAAAGGGGTGAGGCAATGATTTTCTTCGTGGGTTTTGGCTTCAATGTTGGCAGAATGACTAAGTAAAAATTCTACCGAAGTTAAACTATTAAATTCGCAGGCAATATGCAGTGCAGTGAGGCCAAAAATAGTTTTTTGCTCGATGCTTACTTGTTGTTGTAAGAAAAAAGCCAGCATTTCAACCATATTAAACTTGCTAGCAAAATGAATAGCATGTAAATTTCTGGTAAAATCATCGGAAATGCAGTTAATGTTCACACCAGCTTGATGCAATAATTTGACATTATCAAGATTTTCGCCTAAAACAGCATGGTGGATAGCATTTAAATTATGTCGATCCGTGGCATTTAATTGTTGTTGATTTAAAAGAGGAACAAGTTGTTTTAGTTGTAAATTGTCGCCAAATTTTGCAATAATATGCAAAATGGTGGCTTGTGATTGAGTTTGAGTAGCATTGATGGAATCAGAAATTTGTTGTTGATTGCAAGTGGCGAGATTGTTGATATAAAAACCAATGGCGGTTTTGATATGTTGCAAAATATCGCTATCCAAGTTTTCAAGTTTGTTTTTATAGGTTTTAGAAAACTGCTCTAAGCAAATATTGTCAAGGTTTAAATGCATATAGATAAATAAATTTGGCTAGGTTTTTTTATTGTGATTTTAATAATTTTATTTATGCTATTTGCAATATTTTAATTGTAAAACAAAAATTGCAAATTTTACATAACTGCAAAAAAAAGATGCCAAATTAACTATCTTTCTGCCATTTATCAAGCACAACAGTGGCAACAGCATTACCAATAAGATTGGTGATGGCTCGACCCGTTGACATAAAACGATCGATACCAAAAATAATTGCCAAACTTTCGATTGGCAAAACAGGAATGGCAGAAAGAGTGGCGGTGAGAGTGATAAAAGCACTGCCAACCACTGCGGCCGCCCCTTTGGAGGTGATTAACAGCACAAACATCACCTGAAAAATTTGCATCCAAGATAAATGAATGCCAAACACTTGCGATAAAAAAATAATTGCCATTGTAAAATAAATGCAAGTGCCATCTAGGTTAAAAGCATAACCAGCTGGTAAGGCAAAACTAACGACCGACTGTTTGCAACCGAATTTTTCCATTTTTTCAATCATGGCAGGCAAAACTGTTTCAGAAGAAGAGGTGCCGAGCACAACTAAAATTTCGTCTTTGATGTGCGCAATTAGTGTAAAAATATTTTTCTTGCAGACAAAATACATAATTGAGCCAAGCACAACTAGCACAAAAAAGATGCAGGTGCCATAAAATAAGCCAGTAAAAATAAAAAGTTTAATGATAGATTTCGAGCCGTATTTGCCAACAGTGTAGGCCATGGCACCAAAGGCACCAAATGGAGATAATTTAACGATAATTTCAATTAGTTTGAAGGCTATTTCTTCGAGATCTTTAATGAGGATAATGGTGGTCGGTATCTTTTTTTTCACTTTACTAAATACAAAGCCAAACAAAACCGAAATAAACAGCATCGGCAAAATTTCGCCACTTGTGAAAGCTTCAAACACGGTTTTTGGCACAATATTGATGATAAAATCTGCAAAAGTGTGAGGTTGATTGTGTTTAAATTGTTCTAAAAAACTTGTATCAAGATTATCTTTTGGAATATCTAAACCAGTTCCAACATCGAAAAACATTGCGAAAGAAAGGCCAACAATGAGGGCGAAAGTGGTTAAAACTTCAAAATAAATGAAAGATTTTAAGCTTAAACTGCCGACTTTGACATTTTTTTCACTAACAAAACTACCCACAACTGTGCAAAAAATAATGGGCGGAATGCACATTTTAATGAGTTTGATAAAAATATCGCCAAGAGGCTTAAAAGCCTCGGCTTGTTTTGGAAAGATTAAGCCAAATAAAACTGCTAAAATAATAGCAAAAATAACTTGTAAATAAAGGGGAAATTTGTTCATTATTTTTTTCATCGCAAATTAAGAATAAATTGTAAAAAATCAAAGTAGCCTAATTATAAAACTAAATAAAAATAATTTGCTAGTAAAAAAATGTTTTTTAGAGAAATATTAGTGGATTGCTACATCGTTATTTATTTTATTTGTTTCTATTGTAATATTGTATTTTTTTGTTTTGAAATCTGCACATTGATTTGTAAAATGTGCTATAGATAAGTCAATACTTTTGATAGCGAGTGCAATAAGATTCAAAATAGGGTCGAAGTGCAATGAAACATCAGTGCATACAATTCCACCAAAAGTTGGCTTTCCATTAACAAATGCTGGAGTTTTATTTTTGTCAATTTCTAATAAAAAAGAAGATTCTCCAACATCGGATTTTCTTAATATAACATTTTGTTTTTTTAATTTAACATTAATCAAAGCTGGTGTTATGCCATATTTTTTATTATCAATAATAATATCTGCACCGTTAGGAGTGCTTTCTATTAATATTTCTCTTTTTTTTGAATTAAAAATCGCACAACTAGATAAAAATAAAATTAATGAAACGAGGTAAAGTTTTTTGTTAAACATTTTTTATAGATTTTTTGTTAAAAAAAATACATTATGGCACTGTTGCATCCCAAATTTATTTTAATTTTTTGCTAGTTTTGAGGAGAAATTTTGGCTATTTTTAGCCACATATT
>RFXY01000085.1 GCA_009921385.1 Pseudomonadota bacterium | reverse complement strand
CCAACACTACCCCGTCGACCTTCGGTCGCCACCCCTTCTAAAAAAGGGGAATTTTGCACCGCACTTCGATCTAAATTTCCCTTCCACGGGATGGGGAATTTAGATCGAAATGTTCTTTTAATTAGTGAAAATGGCATTATATCGCTTTAACTTGCCAACGCTGCCCGCCCTTCGGCCATCAAAAATCCGCCACTTTTTTGGCTATAGATCTGCTGGTAATTCTTCTAATTCTATTTCTGTTAAATTGTTGGCTTTTTTGACTAATTCAAACCAATTGATACCAGTCTCGCTTTCTGTTTTTCTCAATGCTTTAACTCCTGTTAAATATATTTCGTCTTCCGCCCTGGTTAGAGCAACATAAAGCAAGCGATGATTTTCTTGCTGTTCGTTTAGTTTTTTTTGCTCTAAATATTTTTTTGCCTTGCCAGGGTTTTTGTAGCTATGCGATTTTAAAATGAGAGGAATATTTATTTCTTTGTGATTTTCTTGATCGGTTAACCACAAAATATCATCTTTGTTGACAAGATCGTTTTGTTTAATAGCATAAGGAATAATAACTATCGGGGCTTGTAAACCTTTGGCAGAATGCACGGTCATCATTTTTACGACATTTTCTTGTTGATTTTTGATGGCTATTTCTGGATTGATATTATGAAGATATTCGAGAAATTGCCATAAATTAGAGCTATTTTTGTTGATAAAATTTCGCAATAAAAATAAAAATTCATCAAGTAAAAAAGAAGCTTTATTGCCAAATCTGATGACAAAACTATTGTTTATTTCTGGATTTTTTAACACTTGATAGAAAAAATCAAATAAATTATTTTGCAAAAACAGCGACAAAAAATTGTGTAAAAATTGCAGTTCAGCAATATTTTTCGCCACTTGCCACAAGCTACTTTTGGCATCTTGATTGGTAAAAATCAATTTTTGCAAAACCTCTTCTGTTTGATTACAAAATGGCGATTTTAGCAAGCAAGCCAAATTATAATCATTTTCTGGATTTAATATAAATTCAGCCAAAGCAATAATATCGGCAATCAACAGCGAATCTAAGCAATATTCTTTATCGATACCAGCAAATGGAATTTTCATTTCATAAAAAGCTTTTTCTAAATAACTTGCTTGTTTTTTTTCTTTAAATAACAACAAAATATCGCCATATTTTATGGCTCTTTTTTTGGCAGGCAAAATTCTGCTTTCTGCAACCCATTTTTTGATTTGGTAGGCGATTTTTTTAGCAAAAAGCAAATTTTTTTGATAAGAATCATCTTGTTTTTCTATTTGTCTCGCCATCAAAAGAGGTTGCCACAAAACTATATTTGCTTGGCTAGTTTTGGTTGGTAAATGTTTTTGATATTCGGTATTTTTTACTAGAGACAAAGTAAGACTGTTGCTTTGAAATGTGTTGTCGATAGCTTCTAAAATTTCTTTACCAGAGCGAAAAGAATAAGTTAAATTGATGGTGTTTAAACTTAATTTATCGTGAAAATAAGTAAATTGTTTGCTAGTGTTGTCGATATCTGCCCCTTGAAAAGCATAAATAGACTGCTTTTCATCGCCCACCACAAAAAAACTGCGAGGCCTTGTGTTGGCAGACTCGCCCACCGCAAATTCTTCAGTTAAAGCTTTGACAATTTCCCATTGCAAGGGGCTGGTATCTTGGGCTTCGTCGAGTAAAATATGGTTGATGTTGCTGTCGAGCTTCATTTTTATCCAGTCAAAATGACCGTTTAGCAATTGTTTAGTATAAAAAATTAAATCGGCAAAATTTAGTAGATTGTATTTTTCTTTGTGTTGCTGATATTTTTGGAGCATTAAAAAAACCAATTCTAAAATTAAAACGGTTTGCTTAATGTCATAAAAAATGCTTTTAACCGCAATAAAATCAAACAACTGCTCGTAAATATCAACCAAAAAATTATCTTCTATTTTTTGAAAATTTTGATAAAGAGTTTGCTCTGTGGTTGAAATTAAATTATAAAGCTCTTCTAAGTGTTGCTGGTTGAAATTTTGATGAAAATTTTGAGGATTAATTTTTTCTTGTTGCAAAAAATCATAGATCTTGTCAAATCTTTTTTTGTCTTTATTGTTTTCAATTATTTGATAAAACCTAGTAAAATCAAGGTTGTTTTTTGTTGTTGTAAAAAAATGCTCTATTGTTTGATTGGGGCTGATGTTGAATTTTTTTTGCAATTGTTGCTTGATATGTTGAATGGCAATTTGCTGATTATTGGTAAATTGCCAATCTTTTAGCATACTACTTTCTTTCGTCATAAAAGAATTAAGAATTTTTTGCAAAGTATGGCTATTTGTTTTGGCTAAAATATCTGCCAACAAGCGATGATTTTGCTTTTCTTGCAAAACTTCTTGCCAAATATTTTCAAAAATTACTCTTTCTTGCTGTGTTTCAATAATTTCAAAATGGATGGGCACTTTTGCTTCTAAGGGAAAAAGTTGCAAAATTGCTTTGCAAAAACTATGAAAAGTTTGTATTTTAATTGGGTGTTCACAATCAATTATTTCGGCGAAAAGTATTTGTGCTTTTTTGCATTGAGCAAGTGAAGGAGTTTTACCTAAAATGTTTTCTAGCTTTATGATTAAATCTGCTTGACTGGCAACTGCTAATTCTTCTAGCTTTTTGCTAATTCTTTCTTCCATTTCTTTGGCAGCTTTATCGGTAAAAGTGAGACATAAAATTTCTTGCGGAAAAACACCAGCAAGCAACAGCAAAACAAAACGATCAACCAAAACTTTGGTTTTGCCAGAACCGGCAGATGCCATCACCCAACAATTTATATTGGGGTTAGAGGCTTCTATTTGTGGCTTTGAGGCAATTTTGTGAGAAATGTGATTGTTTGATATAGGCAAAAATTTGAGTGTTTCTTGTTATAATTTTTGATAATCTGCTAAAGTGTAGTCGTCGACCGCCACAACTTCGGCTATGGCAAGTTTAGTATCTTGCAACAAATCGACCTGCTCTTGATTAATAATGTTTTTTTCATATGCCAAAATGATGAGATTTTGCCAATTTTCTTTTGGTAAAATTTTGTTTTTGCTTGCTTGCTTAATTTGTTTAATTGCCTCTTTTGCTTGCTCTTTGAGTTGTAAAGCATATTGAAACCTGCCAAAAGCATCGTCTTTATTGTTGTTTTTATAAATGCCACAAGTAAGACTGTTTTGCAAATCGGCATTTCGCAACAAAGAAGTGGCGATGGCATGAGTTTGCTTGTCGTTGGCAGGGCAAGAAAAAGAGTTTAACTTAACCCACCAAGAAATTGGACTGATTAACCAAGCAAACAGCCCGCCAAATAGATTTTGATAAATACCTTCTATTGCTTGTTGAGCCTTGCATAATTGCTCTTTTAAAGCGAATTCTGCCACTTGATATTGCTCTGGGCTGGTTGTGTTGTGTTTTATTTTGTGTAAAATGCAAACACTAATATACATAGCCGAAAGCACATCGCCAAATCGACCATTTAATTTTTCTTTGCTTTTTAAGTTCCCCCCAAATTTTAAAAGAGCGATATCGGCCAAAAAAGCAAAAGTTGCCGAACACCAAGCGATTTTTCGTTGATATTTAGCAATTTTATCGCACTGCCAAAAACTAAACACATAGCCACGAGTGACAGACAAAACAATTGACAGCATAGTATTTCGCATAAAATGAGCCACATGTTGCCAAAAAACTTTATCAAATTCTTTTACATCGTTGTTTTCAATTGCCATAAATTCGCGATAAACATAGGGGTGCGACATAATGGCACCTTGCCCAAACTGAATCAAGCCTCGAGTGAGAATGTTTGCCCCTTCAACAGTAATGGAGATGGGTGTAGAAAAATAAGGAGCGGCAAGCAAATTTCTTTTGCCACAAATAATGCCGGCCCCACCTAAAATATCCATACCAGCATTGATGTTTTGTCGAAACATTTCGGTGGCATGATATTTAGCGATGGCACTTACCACCGCTGGTTTGGCTCCAGAATCAACCGAAGAAGCGGTAAAAGCCCTCATTGCATCAAGAGCAAAGGTTTTGCCTGCAATACTTGCCAAAACCTCTTCTATCGCTTCAAAATTGCCAATTTCAGTAGAAAATTGCTCTCTTAAATTGCTATAAGCAGAAACAACCGCCAACACAAATTTTGAACCACCGCAACTAGTAGAAGGTAAAGAGATGCCCCTGCCTGCCGATAAACACTCCATTAACATTTGCCAACCCTTGCCTAAACCTTCTTGGTTACCAATGACAGCATCAAGCCCAACCACCACATTTTCGCCATTTAAAGGAGAGTTAACAAAAGGAGTAAAGAGCGGATTATGCCTTCTGCCTTGCCTTACCCCAGCGGTGTCATGAGGAATTAGGGCACAAGTAATGCCTACATTTTCTTGTTGAAATAATAATTTTTCTGGATCTTTTAATTGAAAAGCCACACCAATTAAGGTGGCATAGGCACCAAGAGTTATGTATCGTTTG
This sequence comes from Pseudomonadota bacterium, assembly GCA_009921385.1. Next base: position 784 of record RFXY01000085.1, on the reverse strand, counting down.
TTCCAGTTTAATCTGATTTTAATTTCACCGTTAGCATCTTTAAAAAGCACACCATTTGAAACGATAGAAGTGGCATCGCTACCAGCATTGGGCTCGGTGAGGGCGAAACAAGGCAATTCTTGCCCGCAAGCCAGTTTTGGCAGGTAATGATCTTGCTGTTGTTTTGTGCCGTAGTGCAACAACAATTCGGCAGGCCCTAAAGAATTTGGCACCATCACAGTAATTGCCAAACAAACCGACCGAGAAGCTAATTTTTCGACAACACAACTATGGGCAAAAGCAGAAAAACCTAAACCGGAGTAGGTTTTTGGAATAATCATACCGAAAAACTTTTCTTGTTTTAAAAATTGCCAAACTTCTGCCGGCAAATCTTTGAGCTGTTGCACTTGATAATCGTTGCACATTTCGCACACTTGATTTACTTGATTATCAAGAAAGTTTTGCTCTTCTGCCGTGAGTTTTGGATAGGGCTCTTGCCATATTTTAGCAAAATTTGGCTTGCCCGAAAAAAGTTCGCCATCAACCCAAACAGTGCCAGAAGTGAGGGCGATTTTTTCGGTGTTAGAAATTTTGGGAGCCAATTTTAAAGTTTTAATCAAAAGCAAAATCGCTTTTGAAATTAACATCATTCTCAATGGAGTGGCAAAAATAACGACCAAAACCAGCAACAGGCTTGCAAAAAAACTGTGTTGTAATTGATATAAAAAAACAACAGAAATTGTGATGGCAAGGTAGAAAATAATTTTTTTTAATAAGCAATTTTTCATAGATTATTTTTTTAAAA
>RFXY01000084.1 GCA_009921385.1 Pseudomonadota bacterium | reverse complement strand
TACCATTTCAACTTTAAAATTAATAAATCTAACAAAATATTTTTGAGATAAAAACTTTAAAAAACGAAAGCTGTATATCCATACAGCTTGAGGCTTTTTTATACAAAAAGTAGTCGTGCTAATGCAACGACAGCTTTTTAACCAAAAAGACGAAGTTAGATTTATTAAATAACTAACAATGCATTTTAAGTTGAAATGGTATAACATAAGATTTTATAAAAGTGATAAAGGGCATAAAAATTATAAAATCAACAAGTTTGTTAGTCAAGCAAGAATTGGCATTGCAATCTACCACAATTTCATTATGCCAAGATTGACAGAATAACTATCATAAAATGGATTATTGCCAGATAACCTTTTTGTATAGCCCAATTGATAGGCGGTTTCTGTGCTATGATTATAAATTAACGATAAATTTAGCATATTATTGGCAGTTTTTGCCACTTCAAAGTTTTTATAAGTATTGTTTAGGTGATTTTGTTTATGATTGGCGGTTTGCACATTCCAGTTAATATTATCTTGCACCAGCACTTGAAAACTATCGCTAAGAGCATAGTTGCCAATAAGATTTAACTTAATTTCATTAAAAGGATTATGAAATCTTTGCCGATAAGCAAGTTCGGTTCTAAAAAAATAAGGAGTAGCTTTTCGCACAATATTGCCAATGAGACGATCTTTAAAATTATAGAGTTGAATCAGCCTAACTTCATAATCGTATCGATTTTTATTTGGCATTAAAGCCATATTTTTTTCTGGATTATAAACATTTGGCAATTTAAAAGCATTTTGCACAACTAAACCAAAATTGTTTTTACTAAAAAATTTATAGCGATGAAAAATTTCTGGACCAAACAAGGCATATCTTTCAACATTATTGTTTGGCGAATTGATTTTGGCAACATTAAAAGAACCGCCAAAAGAGGTTTGCTTTGAATAAATCAGTTCGTTAAAAGAATAGAGGTTTTGTTTTACATAGTGATTGTTAAATGCCTTGCCGTCGCTTTGCTGAAATTGCAGGTTGCTTTGTATTTCGGTGGCAAAACATTGATGAAAATTAGCAACGAAAATTAATAGATAAAAAATTATGCTTTTCATAAAAATTAAGATTGTTAAAAAGCCTCTTGACTTTCTAAAATATTAAAATAACCTTATGCAAAATGCAACCACATTTAAAACTAAAAAATTTTACCAATATGAATTCGACTTTAGCATTTCTCATATTTTTGCCTTTAATTGAAATATTTAGTAGCAATCTCGCAAAAAATCATCATAAAATCTACTTATTTTTCATTATCTTTCTTGCCAGTTTTAGCCTTGTTCTTAGCTACAATCTTAACATCAGTTCACAAATTTACATTATCGATTTTGGCTTTCTCAAACTCAAATTTATGTGCGATATTTATGCCTACTTTTTTGGCATTTTAGTTAATATCGTGTGGTTTATTACCAATCTTTATTCTTATTCTTATGCCACTCTCAACATTCACAAACAGCAAATAAATAGCTTTTTTCGCTACCTTTCACTTTCAATTTTTGCTGTATTTGGCATTTGCTATGCTGGCGACCTCATCACCACCTTTATTTTTACCACCTTACTCACTTTATTTACCGCTCCGTTAATTGTTTTAACCAAGCACAAAGAAACTATCAAAGCAAAAAATCTATACTTATTAACCCATCTTGGCTCCGATTTAGTGTTTATGGTGCCCGCCTTTTATTTGATCTATCATTACACCGGCAATCTTGATTTTGTCAAAAACAATCTTTTAGAATCGCTTCATAACAACACCGTTGCTGGCTTTATTTTATTTCTGTTGGTCTTTGGTCTATCAAAAAACTGCATCATTCCTTTTCATCGCTGGTTAATTAAATCAACAATAGCACCAGTGCCGGTAAGCGGTTTGTTGCACTCTGTGGCCGCTGTTAAATCGGCTTCGATCATTATTTTAAAAATTATTGTCTATATTTTTGGAGTAGACTACATACAAAAGCTTAATGACAATTTTTTTACTGGGGGCTGGATCTTTTATTTATGTGGCTTTACCGCCATTTATGCCGCTTATCGAGCCTTAAAAACCACTGTGGTTAAAAGACGATTCGCCTACTCAACCGTAAGTCAATTATCCTATATTTTATCTTCTTTTATCTTGGCAACCCCTTTGGCAATCACCGCTGGAACTTTGCATATTATTTCACACTCTTTATGCAAAATTGTGTTATTTTATATCGCTGGCATTTTCGCCACTGTTTATGGTGTGCATTCAACCCAAGATGCTGGCAAACTGGCACCTAATGTTAAATATTTGGTTGCTTGCATTGCTTTTTGTGGGGCTTCTATTATTGGCTTTCCGTTGTTGCCAGGGTCGTTTGGCAAAGATTATATGCTGGTTGCCGACTGGAAAACTCACCATTATTCTTCGATGATTTTTTTATTAATCGGCAGTTTTATTAATGTTTTATACATTTATCCCATTGTCAAAGCCGGTTTTTTTAATAAAAATCCTGCAAAATTAGATTTAACCCACAAAACTATTCCTCTTACTATGAAAATCGCCATTATTATTGCTATTAGCTTGGCAATTTGTATGAGTGTTTTTATTAATCACATCATTAATTTTTTTCATCAATATGTCTAGCATCAATCTTAAACAAAATGTTGTCTCAGGTTTATCTGTTTCCTTGATTGCCCTACCCCTCTGCTTGGCAATTGCCAATGCCTCAAATTTTCCGATTCTAGCAGGCATTATCACCGCCATCATTGGTGGCTTGTTGGTTTCCAGAATTAGCGGATCTTTTCTTGCTATCAACGGCCCGGCCGCCGGCATGATTGTTATTGCGCTTGATTGTGTCGAAAGATTGGGCAAAGGCGATGTTATGCTCGGCTACAAAGCAACTTTGGGGGCAATTGTGGTGGCGGCCATTTTGCAAATTATCACTGGCTTTACCAAATTGCCAAACCTGATGCGAAAATTTCCCGAAGAAGTAATTAGAGGAATGATGGTGGCAATTGGTGGCATCATCATTATCAAGCAGGCATTTATTATTTTTGCCTACCAACCGCCCAAACATAGCTTGGTGCAACTGATTTTAGATTTACCAAAAGCTTTTTTAGGTATGAAAATTGAGGTTTTTGCCATTAGTATTGGAGTTGTTGCCTTTATTATTTTTTGGCAAAAAAAAGTTAAGTGCGGTTTTTTTAGCAAAATACCTGTTTATTTATTAACAATTTTGCTATTTTCTGTGCTGGCATTTTTTTTAGACATCAACAACAACAATCATTATTTAATCAACAGCTTTTCTAACCCCGCCAAATCTTTATTTATCAATATTCCAAATTCATTTTTATCGGCATTTTCTTTGCCAAATTTTGCACAGTTTTTTAGTTTTGAGTTTTTGGTGTCGGTTTTCGCCATTTATGCCGTTGCTAGCATCGAAACAGTGTTGTCGGCTATTGCGGTTGACAAACTCGATCCACAAAACCGCACCACCAATTTGCAACAAGATCTCAAAGCCATTGGTTGTGGCAATTTAGTGTGCGGGCTGGTTGGAGGCTTGCCGATGATAACCGAAATTGTCAGATCTTCTGCCAACATCAAATATGGGGCCAGCAACTCTTGGTCTAATTTTTTTCACGGATTATTTTTGCTGTTGTTTGTGCTGTTTTTTGCTAGTTTCATCAACTTTATACCGCTGTGTGTTTTGGCATCAATTTTAATGATAATTGGGGTCAATTTAATCAATTTTCCTCTCATCAAAAAAATGTATGCAGAATCAAAAAGCTCTTTGTTTGTCATTTTAACAGTAGTTGCTTTCACCATCGCCACCGATTTATTGATTGGAGTTTTTTCTGGGCTATTAGTTTACTGGATTTTAGAAAAATCAAAAAAACACTAATCGGTAGAATTCCCCTTCTTGCAGAAGGGGTGGCACGAAGTGCCAAGGTAGTGTCGGCAAGCAAGTTCTCGATCAGAATTCCCCTTCTTGCAGAAGGGGTGGCGACCGAAGGTCGACGGGGTAGTGTCGGCAATACAAGGCAAGATCTCTTCGAAAAAACATCTGCGATCGGCTACCAACACTACCTTGGTCTTTTTTTGCTGTCGCAAAAAAAATCTACTCCTTCTACAAAAGGGGAATTTTGCACTGCATTCGATCTAAATTCTCTGCACTAACGAAGGGGAATTAATCCCTACTGCAACCACTCTAAAATTTGGTGGGCGAATTTTTGATTAAAAAAATTATTACCGGCAAGCCTGTTTATAACAATTTGCTTCACTCTAGGGATAAATTTTAAATATTGATTTTTGCCATCTCGCAAAGCTAGTCTGGCAAAAATACCCAATATTTTGAGATTTCTTTGTAGCGACAACACCTGATAATCGGCATCAAAAGAAGCCTGATGATAACCGCTTTCTTGCAAAAAATATTGATATAAATCTGCCTTGTTTTGTTCGCCCACATCTCTTCTGGCATCTTCAAGCAACGAAACCAAATCGTAAGCAACCGAACCAATTAGAGCATCTTGAAAATCAAGCAAGCCAACTTCTGGGCTGTTTTGTTTGCCAATTAACATTAAATTGTCAACATGATAATCTCGCAACACCAAGCACTGTTGCTGTTTGTTGAGTTTGTCGAATAATTTTAGCAACTCGTTTTTATAAAAAGCTTTTTGTGCCAAAGTTGCTGGTTTTTTTTGCCACAGCAAATACCAATCAATAAACAACCAAGCTTCTTGCAACAAAACACAGTGGTTGTAAGTTTTAATTTGAGGCAAAGTGGCTAGTTTTTGCAGATCAATCAGCACCAAACAGGCTTTTTGATAAAGAGCAAATTCAAGAGAAACATCTTGTTGCAAAGCCTTATTAAAACTAATATCGCCAAAATCTTGCAACAACAAAAAGCCCTCTTGCTCTTGATAGGCAAAAATTTTTGGAGCAAAAAAATTATTTTCCGTTAAAAAATTGGCAATTTTCATAAACGGTTGCGGATTTTCATAGCCAACCGGGGCAAACATCAACACATAGGCACCGTCGCCACTCAACACCCGATAATAAGAACGAAACGAAGCATCGCCAGCAATTTTGATGATTTCTGGTTGCAAGATGTGGTGCAAAGCAAGAAAATTAACAACCTTGGTTAAATTTGGCTCGATCATAGATGACATAATTTGGTATAATTTTTAAACCAAAAATTAAAACACAAGCAATTTTTAAAAACAACAAAAAACAACAAAGACTCAGCCAAATTTGCCACCTATTTAATTTTTTATAATTTTAAAAAAACCACTTGAC
>RFXY01000083.1 GCA_009921385.1 Pseudomonadota bacterium | reverse complement strand
AGATTTTTATTTTGCAAAGCTTGCAAATATTTTTGCTGATTTTTTTTAATATCAGAAGCTAAATCTAAAATTTCTTTAACTTCTTTTTCTGTAAGCAAACTTAAATCGATAAAATGACGATATGCTGGCTTTTTGTTTTCTTGAACTGCTTTAGAATTTTTATTGTTTTTTTTGCTGTCAAGCTTGGTGATTTTTTTGGTTGTCATAATATTTTCTAATGTTAAGTAAAAAAATTAAGTTAGAATTTTTACATTCAATTGTCAAGTATTTTTTGTTGATTTTAGCAAAACTAATAAACTGTTTCTAATTGGTAAAATTACCTGCATAAGATTTGGGTTTAACAGAAATTGATTGATTTTCAATAATTTCATAGCAAAAACCTTGTTGTTTAGCAAACTCAACTGCCAATTCTTTTGAGATAAATTTAAAAGATATTTGCGATTCGGTGTTTGCCGAAGAAACCCAGCCCATAAGAGGGTCAATAAAGCGATGATTGTTGTAATCAACAAAACTTATTAACCAATAAGATTTTTTCTTGCCCGATTGCATTGCTGATTTTTTGGGCTGATAAATATAAACTTTATTTTGCATAGTTTATTTGCCTTGATTTGAATTAATAACACCAGGAATAACAGATGTGCCCAAACCCTTAAAGACAAGTTCATTTAAACCAGAAACAGGTTGCATAATGCCATGCATTTCAATATTGACACACATTTTTTTAAAACCATGGGTTAGATTATCAAGAATAGCAGAATCAATGCCTGCGATTGGCAATATGCTATCCATAAAATTTTCACTAAGATCTGCCAAAACCCCAGGAAATTTACCCATCTCACCCAAGCAATCAAAAAAATTACTCACCATATCGTGCAGGGCGGTGCCACCGACCGCTCCCATTTCACCATCGCCACCTGGTATTGGCATATGAGCAGCAGATCCACCACCACCGCCACCACCATCATCGCTTGCAGATTTTTTTGCCAAACGAAGAGCTAAATTAACACTCTGAAAATCAAAATCTGCCATAAGCTATTATTCAATATTGTCGGTTGCGGCTATCGCCGAGATATTTAAAATATCGTTAATGGAAGATTGCATAGTAATAATTTGCAATGATTTTTCAAAACCATTAAGAATCGGGCCTATCACTGTGCAATTTCCAACAGCTTCAAGCATTTTGGTGGCAATGCTGGCCGAATGCAAACCTGGACAAATTAAAATGTTAGCAGTAGCTGTAAGCCTACAAAACGGATATTTTGCCATTTTCTCTGGGTTTAAAGCCACATCAGCAGTCATTTCGCCATCGTATTCAAAGTTGATTTTTTGAGTTTTTTGCATTTCATCAAGTAATTCAACTGCTTTTTTAATTCTTTGCGACTCGGTTTTAAGGGCACTACCAAAATTAGAGAAAGATAAAAAGGCAACTCTTGGCTCGTAGCCCATATCTTTTACTTTATTTGCGGTTTGAATGGCAATTTGCACCAAGTGTTCAGACGAAGAAAGTTCGGAACAGGCGGTATCGGCAATAAAAATGGTTTTGCCTTTGGAAATAACCATAGAAATACCAAGGATAATTTGATTTTGCTTGTTTTTAAGCACTTGCCAAACATCGTGCAAAGATTTGCTATAACCTCTCGTCAGCCCTGTAATTAAAGCATCGCCATGACCACAAGCCAACATAGAAGCCGCAAAAACATTTCGATCGGTTTTTATCATACGTAAACAATCGGATTGTAAAAAACCTTTTCTTTGCAATTTTTCGTAAAGATATTTACTAAATTTGCTGTTTTCTTCTGAAATTGAAGCATTAAAAATTTCAATACCTTTTGGATTGATATTAAACTCTTGCATTCTTTCAAGTATTTTGGCTTGTTTGCCAATCAAAATTGGCTTACCATAGCCATTATCTCGCCACATACTGGCAACTTTGATGATTTCTGGCTGTTCGCCCTCAGCAAAAATAATATTTTTTGGTGAAGCTTTCAGTTTTTCAAAAATCAAACTTAGGCTATTTACCGAAGGATCCCTTCTGGCCTGCAATTGTTTAACATAAAGATCCCAATCTTTGATTGGTTTTTTGGCAACTTTGGTTTCAACCGCGGCTTTAGCAACTGCCACAGGAATGGTATAAATCAATCGAGAATCAAAAGGAGTTGGAATGATATAATGTTTGCCAAATTTCATTTCTCTGCCACCATAAGCTTTAATAACTTCGTCTGGCACTGGTTGCCTAGCCAAATCTGCCAAGGCTTTAACGGCCGCAATTTTCATTTCTTCGTTGATAGTTGAAGCCCTCACATCAAGTGCTCCACGAAAAATATAAGGAAAGCCCATCACATTATTGACCTGATTTTCATAGTCGCTTCTGCCGGTAGCAACAATAGCATCGTCTCGTGTGGCATGAACTTCTTCTGGGGTAATTTCGGGATCGGGATTTGCCATAGCAAAAATCACAGGGTTTTTTGCCATAGATTTAACCATTTCTGTGGTTACCGCCCCTTTCACCGACAAGCCCAAAAACACATCAGCACCATTCATAGCTTCAGCTAAAGTTCGTAAATCGGTTTTAACCGCATGAGCAGATTTCCATTGATTCATACCAGCTGTTCTACCCTGATAAATCACTCCTTGGGTATCACATAAAAGGGCATTATTATGAGGCAAACCCATTGCTTTTAAAAGCTCCAAACAAGCAATGCCGGCAGCACCTGCGCCATTTACCACCACTCTTATTTGCTCAAATTTTTTGCCAGTAAGATGAAGCACATTTAAAATGCCCGCTGCCGAAATAATGGCGGTGCCGTGCTGATCGTCGTGAAACACCGGAATATCCATCACTTCTCTTAATTTGCTTTCAATAATGAAACATTCTGGAGCTTTAATATCTTCAAGATTAATGCCACCCCAGGTTGGGCCCAAATATCTTACCGCATTAATAAATTCTTCGACATTTTCGGTGGCAACTTCAATATCAACAGAATCGATATCGGCAAATCTTTTAAACAAAACCGATTTGCCTTCCATTACAGGCTTGCTAGCCAAAGCGCCCAAATTACCCAAGCCCAAAACCGCTGTGCCGTTAGAAATAACCGCCACATAATTGCCTTTGGCAGTATATTCGTAGGCCAAATCGGGGTTTTTAGCAATTTCTAAACACGGCACAGCAACTCCCGGTGAATATGCTAAAGCCAGCTCTCTTTGTGTGTTTAGAGGCTTGGTGGCATGCATAGCCACTTTTCCTGGCTGACCTTGTGTATGAAAATTCAAGGCTTCTATTTCTTTTTGATTTTTATTTTGATGATTGATGTTTTGAGTATTTTTTTTAGTAGTTTTTGGCATAAATTTTGATAATTTAGTTAAGATTCTTTCGCTTCTTTATTATCTAATAAAGAAATTTGATTTTTTTTCTCTTTTTCTTCGAGTTCAACAGAAGAAAGATATTGTGTTTCAAGATGATTATTTTCAAGAGTTTCGGCGGTAACAAGCATTGATTTGATGTTTTTTTGAGTTGGTATAACATACATCGCTTCTAGCAAAATAGTCTCGGCTATCGCCCTTAAACCTCTTGCTCCCGTTTTGCGATCGATGGCTTTTTTCGCAATGGCATCGAGAGATTCGTCGCTAAATTCGAGCTCCACTTTATCGAGATTAAACAAATGTTTATATTGCTTAACTAACGAATTTTTTGGCTCAACTAAAATTTGTTTTAAATCAGAAGCGGTAAGGCCATCGAGAGGAGCTAAAACTGGCAATCTGCCTACAATTTCTGGAATAAGCCCATATTTTATAAGATCATCTGGCTCAACACTGCGAAAAACATCTTTTTGAGTAGAATTGTCGTTTTTATCTTTAACATTAGCAGTAAAGCCAATCGAAGAGCCCGCCCCTTTGGAAGCAATGATTTTTTCTAGACCAGAAAAAGCGCCAGCACAAATAAACAAAATATTATGTGTATCTATTTGCACATATTCTTGTTGGGTAGCTTTTCGACCCAGTTGAGTTGGCACCGAAGCAACCGTGCCTTCGATAATTTTTAACAAACCTTGCTGAACTCCTTCTCCAGAGATATCTCTTTTAGAATTATCTTCGACTTTTCTGGCAATTTTATCGATTTCATCAATATAAACAATGCCTCGTTGAGTTTTTTCAATATCAAAATTGGCGGCTTGCAACAAACGAGAGATTATGTTTTCGACATCATCACCAACATAACCAGCTTCGGTAAGCGAAGTGGCATCAGCAATGGCAAAAGGCACATCAAGAATTTTCGCTAAAGTTTGGGCAAGCAAGGTTTTGCCGCAACCAGTGGGCCCAATCATTAAAATGTTCGATTTATTAACTTCTAAACCATCGGAGTTTGAGTTAAAATCGATTCTTTTGTAGTGATTATAAACAGCTACCGCCAGAACTTTTTTGGCATAATCTTGCCCGATTACAAATTCGTTGAGTATTTTAACAATTTCTTGCGGAGTTGGCTTGTTGCCAGCAGTTGCAAAAAGAGGAGATTTTTTTTGCTCTTGCCTTAAAATATCCATACCAAGCTCTATGCATTCGTTGCAAATAAAAGCTGTTGGCCCTGCAATGAGTTTTTTTACTTCATGTTGAGATTTACCACAAAAAGAGCAGTGCAAATCTTTGTCGCTATATTTTTTCATAATAAAAAATTAAATTGGTCGCTTATCAAGAATTTGATCGATTAAACCAAATTCTAGGGCCTTGTTAGCATTCATAAAATTATCTCTTTCCATAGCTTTTTCAATGGTTGATAGTTTTTGCTCAGTGTGCTTCACATAAATTTCGTTTAATCTTTTTTTTAGTGATAAAATTTCTTGAGCATGAATTTCGATATCGGTTGCCTGCCCCTGAAAACCGCCACTTGGCTGGTGAATCATGATTCGCGAATTTGGCAAAGAAAATCTTTTACCAGAAGCCCCTGCCGACAAAAGCAAAGAACCCATCGAACAAGCCTGACCGATGCATAAAGTATTAACATCGGGCCTAATAAACTGCATAGTATCATACATCGCCAAACCAGAAGTAACCACACCGCCTGGCGAATTAATGTATAAAAAAATATCTTTTTTAGGATCTTCAGCTTCTAAAAACAATAATTGAGCCACAATTAAAGAAGAAACTTGATCGTCGACAGGACCGCAAAGAAAAATGATTCTTTCTTTTAGTAATCTTGAATAAAAATCAAAAGATCTTTCGCCCCTTGGAGTTTGCTCAATCACCATAGGCACCAGATAGCTTTGGTGCTGATTTAGAGTATCTTTTAGTTTTGGGTCATAAA
>RFXY01000082.1 GCA_009921385.1 Pseudomonadota bacterium | reverse complement strand
CAACGATGCTCTTGCTGAAAAAGTGGTTGATGAAGCGACAACAAAAAAACTACAAGCATTTGCAAAAAATTATGAACACAAATCTGTTTTATCTTTTTTTAATATTATAAGTCTTTTTGGCGGGATATCGATTATCCTTGGAACAATTCTAATAGTCTCTCATAACTGGCACCAGATTTCAAATCTAATCAAAATTTCCGCTTATATTTTAATACTTGTTGCATTTCAAGCCTCAGCTTACCTATTTCGCGAAACTAATCCAAAAATTTCACACATTATCTATTTTATAGTTGCAGGCTATATTCTTGTTGGTGTTGGGTTAATTTCACAAATATATCATTTAACTAACCCAAATGGTGCAGGCTATTTGATATGGTTTTTTATGATTTTACCTATGGCTATTTTATTAAATAATAAATGGATTAGCCTTATGTCTTTATTTGGTTTTTATTTATGGATCAACATCAATGCCAATTTAAATTTTACGACAAATTTGCAAAGTCAAATCATATTTGCTACAACAATTTCTAGTAGCCTAATCTTGTTATCAAGAACCTTCTATCGCATAAAAGATCACTTTAATCATGCACAATTCATTGGTTATATTATTTTAGGATTCATTACTTTTGTAATGGGGTTTAAGGATTTTTATCATATGGTAAATCCGAAGTCATTCCACCTTATTTTGCACCCAATCACAATTATTATAATCGTTTTCAATGCAATTTGTTTAGCAATTAATCTTATCAAAAACTTTCAAGCTAAAGCAAAGTTTTCTTATATCATTCAGCTACCAGAATCTATCATCCTAGTGCTAAATCTATTTCCTTTATTCACTCACTTAGATCAAAAAATACTAGTTTCAATTTTATATTGGATAACTTGGTTTTGGGGTAGTTTAGCAATGATTTATAAGGGCGAAATAGAAAGAAGTAAACGGCTTATTAATATTGGAGCATGGTTTATCATGATTGGTTTAATAGCTAGATTTATTGATTTAGTAGGAACCATGCTATTCACAGGATCGATGTTTATGTTCTTCGGTATAATATTGATAATAATCGCCTATGCTGGAGAAAAATATCGCAAAACTCTAATCAATAATCTTTTTAAAAATGATATTACATAAAAATAAATCAATCCTTCTTGTTGCGACAATTCAAGTCTTATTTTTTATTGGTTGGTACTTCTTAGAATATAGCAAACTTCATAATCCAAAATCGCAAGTGATAATGGTAAAAAATATACCAATAGACCCTAGAGATTATTTAAGCGGAAACTATCTAACTTTGAAATATGAATTTAGTGATTTATGGCGTTTTAAGAACGAAAGTCAAATTATTAAACAAGCCTCGACTAAAGAAATCTATGCAGTTCTTAAAAAAGATGGAGCCTTATATGTTCCTGACTATGTATCATTAAAAAAACCTTTGGCAAGAGATAATCAGGTTGCGATAAAAGGAAACAAAACTGGGTATTACGGCATAGAATATGGAATAGAAAAGTATTTCATTAACGAAAACACAAAAGCTCCAAAAATAGATGATAAAGTAGAAGTTATCTTGATTGTGGGAGAAGACCTAACACCAAGAATTAAAAACTTGATAGTTAATGATGTTGAATTTAAGCAATAACCAGCAACAATAAAAAAGGGGTGGGAGCTTTTGAAAACATGCTTGGTTAGGCATTATCAAACAAAATGTAGCCTTGAAAATCGCTACTTGCTTAATTAATTGTAAAAATATAAGATTTTAACAGTAAATTATTTTACCAAATAACTTAAAAATAAAGCATATGAAAACCCTTGAATTAGCGAAAGACATCGCCTTTTTATGCCAAAAAAATAATTATCAATTTAATAACACCAAAATACAAAAATTATTATATCTTTTTGTAGGATTTTGCCTAATCAATAACATAGACGAAATCTATAATATCGACGAAAAACCAAAAATATGGCCTTATGGCCCAGTTTTTTCTAAGGTGCATAAAAGATATCAAAATGAAATAAAAAAATGCCAGCAAGATACCATAAAATCGGTAAGTGATGAAAAAATCAAAAATATTCTCGAGCAAACTGTGAAAAAATGGGGAAATATTTCAGCAGCTGTTCTCTCTGATTGGTCTCATAGACAAGGCTCTCCTTGGCATGATTTGGCAACGATAAAAGTCGCCACATGGAATACCGAAATAGATTTAGAAGATATTAAAATTTATTTTAAAAATAATGTTGAAAATGTAATTTAATTTACCATGAAAACTAACCAAAAATTTAACCCGAGCAATATTCAAAATAATTACACTGGTTCAGAAGATAATGATTTAGAAAATTTACCTTTTAAAGATCAAGTAAAGTTACACTATGAATCTAATCCCTTTAAAGAAAGAGATAAAAGTTTCCTTGCCGAAAAAGAGCAACAAGATATAGATCATAAAAATAAAGATATGACTATGAAACAGCAGTGGTCTAGTCTGCTAAAATGGTATCTTATAATATTTACAAGTTTAATGTTTGTAACTCTTTGGAATGGTAAGAAATTTGATCTCGATTCTATCACATTAAATTTTTTGATTGCATTTGGTTTTGCAAAAGTGGTTGGTGTGGTGTGGTTGATAGTAAATCATCTATTTCCTGATGGCAAATAATCTCGAAATATCGCAAAAAAAGCTTTACTAATTAAAAAGAAGAGTTTAAAATGTTGCCTCTACTTGTTAAAAATTAGTTTGTAAAATATGCAACATATTCCTTTCGATAACAGATCTGGCACCATTTGGTATAATGGCGAGTTTCTTGATTGGCAAAATGCCAAAGTTCACATTTTAAACCACGGTTTGCACTATGCTTCTTGTGTGTTCGAAGGCGAGAGAATTTACAACAAAAAAATTTTTAAAAGCCTTCACCATTCACAAAGGTTGCATCAATCGGCTCAAACTATGGATTTTACCATACCTTACAGCATAGAAGAGCTAGAAAAAATCAAACTACAACTTGTAGAAAAACAAGATATCGCCAACGGCTATATGAGGGCTTTCGCTTGGCGAGGCTCCGAAAAAATGGCAATTTCTGCCCAAAACAACACCATACACACCGCTATTGCCTGTTGGCACTTTGACACCTACTATTCTTCCGAAAATATCGCCACAGGTCTAAAACTTGCCTTTGCTAAATATCGCAGACCAAGCCCCGATTCTGCCCCAGTTTCTGCCAAGGCAGCGGGTTTGTATATGATTTGCACCATCTCAAAACACCAAGCTGAAAAAGCTGGCTATCACGATGCCATTATGCTTGATTACCGAGGTTATTTGGCCGAAGCCACAGGGGCAAATTTGTTTTTAATCAGCAAAAACAACGAGCTACACACTCCAACTCCCGATTGCTTTTTAAACGGCATCACTAGGCAAACCGTCATTGAGCTAGCTTTGCAAAAAGGTATAAAAGTAGTCGAAAAACATATTTTACCAACAGAACTCGACAATTATCAAGATGCCTTCCTCACTGGTAGTGCCGCCGAAATCACCAGAATTGGCTCTATTGAAAATCATCTGTTTAGTCAACCAAGCCAAATAACTCTTGATCTTATTTCTAATTATCACAATCTGGTAAGAGGCATTTCATAATTTATGTTTTTACTCAAACTTTGCTTTATAATGCTTTTTGCAATCATTGGCAATGTTTTTGCCGACGACAACGAAAATGCAACACAACAAATATCTGGCAAGGCTTTTGCTTTAGATGGCGATTCGATAGTCATAAAAAAAATCAAAATCAGGCTTAATGGCATCGATGCCCCCGAATTTAGCCAAGAATGCTTAAATGCCAAATCGCAACATTATAAATGCGGGCTAATCAGCAAAAACTTTCTCATCAATTTGCTTAAAAATCAAGAAGTGGTTTGTCATTATCAAAAACTCGATATTTATAATCGCATTTTAGGCGACTGCTATATTGACAAACTAAATATCAACCATCATTTATTGTCTAACGGCATGGCAATTATTTACGATTTTAACGATGCAACGAAACAAGAAATAGAACTAGAAAAAACCGCCAAAGAACAGCAGCAAGGCATTTGGCAAGGAGCTTTTGAACTTCCTAAAACCTACCGAAAACACAACAAAAAATATGAAAAAAGAAAAAAAGATACCACTGGGTAAAAAAACCCAATATCAACTCGACAAGCCCAATTGCGAGTTGCTTTTCGCCATCAACAATCCTCATCTCGATGTTGATTACAGCATTCGCTTCACTTGTCCCGAATTTACTTCGCTTTGCCCAATAACTTCTCAACCCGACTTTGCTCATTTAGTACTCGATTATGTGCCAAATAATTTCATTATCGAAAGCAAATCGTTAAAAATGTATTTATTTTCTTATCGCAATCACGGTTCTTTTCACGAAAGTTGCACAGTGCAAATTGCCAAAGATCTTCTTGCCATTTTGCAACCAAAATGGTTGAGACTTTCTGGTTATTGGTTTCCAAGAGGCGGCATACCAATTGATGTTTTTTTTCAGTATGGCGAATTGCCAAAATCGGTTTTTATCAAAAAACAACCTAACTATCAATACCTTCCCCGAACATAAAAGAGTTTTTTAAATATTTTTGCAAAATATTATTTTTTACCTTGCAAAAAATAATTCTTATGATAAAATGAAAAGCGGTATAGTGCCATTTTCAATAATTTAAACAATAAATAATATGAAAAAAATAATATTTGCAGTTTTAACAGCAGTTGCTCTTTTTTCTGCTTGTGCTAAAAAAGAAATACAAAAAGAAGCTGGCAATCAGCTAAAAGATCTGCCAGAATGGGTTCTCAATCCAAGCTCTGGTGTTAAAGAAGGTGTGGCAGGTGTTGGCATTGCCGGTCCTTCAAGAGGTGGCATTACTGTGCAAATTCCAAAAGCCGAGCTAGATGCTAAAGCCAATATTGCTTCAACCATTCAATCAGAAATTTCTAGAGTAACCAAAAATGCTCTTCGCTCTGCCAAAGTCAATGATGCCGACGATGTTGAAGAATTTTTTGCCCAAGCAAGCAAAGAAGTGGTAAAAAATCTACCGATGTCTGGTGCCAAAAGAGACAAAATCTTTAAAGCCGAAGATGGCACTCTTTACATTAGAATGGTTCTTGGAACCGAAGATTATAGCAAATTCTTAAAAAATAGCCAAAAAGAATTTGAAGATAAAATTGCCAAATCAAATCTTAGCCGAAACAGCATCACCAAGTCTCAAGAAGCCACCAAAGATCTTTTTGACGAACTAGAAAAAGAAAGAAAAGGCGAAGCAAAAAATTCTGCAAAAGAAGAACCTGCTAAAAAAGAATAAAAACCTTTTCATTTTAAA
>RFXY01000081.1 GCA_009921385.1 Pseudomonadota bacterium | reverse complement strand
GGAGCTTTGCCCTAAATTAACATGATCGTTGGGGTGCACTGGGCTTTTACCGCCTTTGGTGCCGTTGATTTTTTCGTTGGCAACCGAGGCAATAACTTCGTTGACATTCATATTGGTTTGAGTGCCAGAGCCAGTTTGCCACACCACTAGCGGAAAATGATGCTCATAAAACCAATCGAATTTGGCTAAAATAGTGTCGACCGCATCGATGATTTTGTTGGCTAAATCGGGGGAGAATTTTTTAAATTCAATAGAAGTAGGGTCGGATGCCATCAGCTCTTTATTGGTAATGGCTGCCGATTTTTTGATTAACAACATTGCATAAATAACTTCTTTGGGCATTTTATGGCCAGCATTGTTGTTACAAATCGGAAAATTTTGCACACTTCTTTGAGTTTGAGCGGCATAATAAGCATTTTCTGGCACAGAAATGTTGCCAAAAGAGTCGGATTCGATTCGGTAAGACATAGAATTAATAAAAATGTTGATAAAAAATTTAATTTTATTGACAAAAATCAAAATAACAAGTGTTGTTTTATGGCAAAAATAACACTGCAGAAGTTTTATAATTGTTTTGTTTTTGATCGCTTAACATTAAATCGACAACCAAGCTTTCTGTGTGTTGAGGCGGGTTTTTGGCGGTGAGAAAAATTTTAAACTCACTTACTGCTTGCGGTTTTAATTCGATGATGTTGTTTTCTTGATTTAATATTTTTAACTCCACCAAATCGCTATGACTAGCAGTGAGAAAAAATTTTTGAGTGAGATGGCTTTTGTTGGTGACACTCAATTGATAGACATTTCTGATGGAGCCGTCGCTTAACAGCACATAAAGCGGGTTTCTTTCTTGCAAAATAGAAATAGCAATGGGTTGTTTAGCGATTAAACCAAATATGGTGAGAGTGCAAATAGCAGAAATAATCACTAAATAATACCAAGTTCTGGGTTTAAAAAATTTAGGCTTTTTCACACTAAACAAATCGGGATTAGTGTTGAGATTTTGCAAAGTATCGTAGCGAATCAGACCTTTTGGTAAGTTAAATTTTTCCATAATGTTGTCGCAGGCATCTATGCATAAGCCACAAGCAATGCACTGCATTTGCAATCCGTCGCGAATGTCGATGCCAACAGGGCAAACTACTACACACTGTTTGCAATCAATGCAATGACCTCTGTTAGCAAAATCGTCGCCCTGATGATATTTTTGCCGAGGTTCGCCCCTTTTGTGCTGATAAGAAACAATCAAGGTGTTGTTGTCAAACATTGCCGACTGAAATCGAGCATAAGGGCACATATAAGTGCAAACATGTTCTCGAGCAAAGCCCGCCATCAGGTAGGTGGCAAAGCCAATGCCAAGAATCCAGCCTAAAATCGAAGTTGAGAGCTGTAAATTTATGATTAGTTGGTATAGCACAAAAACATCGTTAAAATAGCTGACAAAAACCAAGCCTGTAAAAAGAGAAATTGCTATCCAGCAAATATGGGTGCAGATTTTTTTTTGATAATAAAGCCAATTTTTTTTGCGATCTAGCAAAATTCGGCTGTTTCTGTACAAGCATATCCGCACCAAACTCTGCCAAATAAAGAGGTGATAAAAAACAGCAACAATGCTGACAGCACCAAAATGCCTGCTAAATAATAAATTTCTTGCGGCCAAATTTCGATAAAGAAAAAATATAAAACATCGGTGTGAAAATCGATTAAAATGGCCTGATTAGGGGCAGATTCGCCTCGATTAAAACGAAGGTAGGGCGAAAAAATGTAGATACTTAACAATAAAAAATTTAACCAATTTTTTAAAGAGCGAATTTTGCCTTTAACTTGCTGTGGGTATAATTTTTTTTTGGCGGCAAAATATTGAGAAAGCATTTATGTTTGATTAATTTTAATGGCGATAGTTTTGATGGTGCGATTATCGACAGCGATTACTTTAAATTTAATGCCGAATTTTTCGATTTCTTCATCGATTTCTGGCAATCTTTTGAAAGCAGAAATCACCAAGCCCGCCACGGTATCAAAATCTGTCTCTTCAATTTGAAAACCCACAAGTTCAGAAAGTTTTGCCAAAGCAACTCTGCCACCAAGATGAAAAGTGCTATCTTCTAGTTGTTTTATTTGAAAAAAAGCACTTTCAAGAGGCAAATCGTGCTCGTCTTCTATTTGCCCAACAATTTCTTCGACAATATTTTCGATAGTAACCAAGCCATCAACCCCGCCAAACTCGTCTAAAACAATGCCGATATGCACCCTTGCCATTCTCATTAACATTAAAACATCAAGCAGCTTCATAGAACAAGGGAAAAAGAGAATTTTGCGAATTATTTTGTTGATTTGAAAAGTTTCTTGGCTTTGTTTTGATAAAAATTTCGCCAAATCTTTGCTGTGAATAAAGCCAACAATATTGTCGAAAGTTTCGGCATAAATAGGTATTCGGGTGTGTTGATCTTCGTTGATAATTTGCTTGATTTCTTCAAGGCCAGCGGTTTGTTTGATGGCAATAATATCGGAGCGATTGGTCATGATAGTGTTAATTTTTTTGTCGGCAAAACCAACAATATTGCGAAAGAGTTTTTTTTCTTCGCTAGAAATTAAACCTTCTGAAGCAAAAGTTTCGGTGATATGATTGATAACACTAGCAAAAGATTTTTTAGTTTTTTTGCCAAAAAGATTTTTTAAAAGTTGGTAAATTTTACCAAAAGTTGATAAGATTTTTTTTGAAAAAATTGTCATAAATAAGGGTTTGGGATTTTGAATTTATTTAAAATGGCGATTTCTTGTTCTTCCATAATTTTTGCCATTTCTGCGGTTTCGTGATCGCAACCAAGCAAGTGCAAAATGCCATGAACAAGCAAGTGAGCGAGGTGATTTTGAAAGCTTTTATTTTGCTGTTTGGCTTCTTTATCGATGGTTTGATAAGCAAATAAAATGTCGCCCAAGGCAAGAAAATTGCTGTTGCCGATGACTTTATCTATGTTTTGTGTTTGCAATAATTTTTCATCAAGATTGGCAAAAGACAAAACATTGGTGGGTTTATTTTTTTGCCTGAATTGTTGATTGATTTTTTTGATTTGCACATCGGCAAGCAACACAATGTTTAATTGAATGATGTTTTGAGTTTTTTTACTAAAATTAAGCAAGCTAGTTTGCGGTAAAATTTTTTTGGTGGTTTTTTGCAAAAAATCTTCAATATTTTTTTGCTGTTGCCACCTGATGCTTTTTTTTAAAATATCAACAATAATCATAAAATGGCTGATTTAAGCAGAATTTTGAGGGCATAATTTGAGATTATTTGGACAATTTTTTTGACAAGAAGTGCCGCAGAAAAATTTGTTATCGTGTTTGTTGGTATACAAAACCATTTGAGCTAAGCTATTAATAAAATCGGTATGCAAATTTAAAGAAGCCACTCGATGATATTGCGAAATGCCGAGTTCTGAGGCGAGATCTTTGTATTCGATATCGAGCTCAACCAAAGTTTCGGAGTGATCAGAAACAAAAGCAACTGGAATAACCACAGCAATTTTATGGTCGAGAGCGGTTTTTCTTAAAGAATCTTCTAGGCTAGGAGTTGTCCATTTTAGCGGGCCGACTTTTGATTGATAGCAAATTTGGTGATCGAGATTTTGATAGCCAAGATTTTGCAAATGAGCAATGATTTCGCCAACCGTTTGCTCTACTTGGTAAACATAAGGGTCGCCAGCATTGATAACTTTTTGAGGCAAACCGTGAGCAGAAAATAGTAGCCTTGTTTGCGATAATTCTGGTTGTTTTAATTTTTGCAAAACCGCCAAAATTAAGTGGCTATGAGCCTTGATAAAATTGCTTTCGGTTGGATAACAGCAAATAATTTTAGTTTGGCAATTGTTGTTTTTAAAATTAGCAAGAAAATTATCGATAGAAGATGCCGAAGTGGTGTTAGAAAATTGCGGATAAAGTGGCAACAAAACTATATCGGTTGGGTTGTAGGCTTGAATTTTTTCAACCACCTCTAAGGCGGTGGGCTTGGTGTATCGCATATTGACAAACACTTGATAGTCTCCATAAAAAGATAATTCTTTTTCTAAGCTTTCGGCTTGAATGTTGGTGATGTCAAGTAGCGGAGATTTATTGTTGATTTGTTTGTAAATATTTTGGGCTTTTGGAGTTCTTTTGTGTGAAATTAATTTTGCCAACAAAAAGCGAAAAGGCTGAGGCAAAGAAATTATGGCTTTGTCGTTAAATAAATTAAACAAAAAAGGCTTGACTTCGTCAAGATTGCTTGGCCCGCCCAAGTTAAATAAAATAACCGCAGTTTTTTGCATAAATTAAAAAGAAAAAAGTAATTGACAAGCAACAATGTTGCTGTTTGCCAAGTATTTGTTGTTTTGAAAGCATTCTTCTTGGCGAGAATTGTCTTGAAGGTTGTTGCCAGTTTTGGCAAGTATTTTGCCTGAGTTTGGCAAGCCATCATCAAATTTTTTATCGATAATGTTGGCATTTTTAGCGGTAAGCACTGGCTTGGTGTAAAGATTGGTGGCATCGGCCTCGCTAAAACCGATATGCAAAAAATTCACTGCCCCACCCTTTTGATTATAACCAAAGGCGACAATGCCTGCCTCGTTATTTTTTTTTATGCCTTGTGCTTTTGGCAAACTAAAACCGATTCTAGCAGATTCGTTGCTAAAACCATCGTATTTTTCGGCAAAAAAACCAGCATTGCCAAGATGGAGCCAAAAATTGGTTAATTCGGCATCAAAAAGTTTGTTTTCTGAAATAGAATCGGTGATGATGCCATCGGCATTGCCATTGGTTGGATAATTGCTTAATTTTAACTCAAAAGCATTGTTGATGTCGCCTGGTAAAGCTTGATATTTATCTTGAAAAGAATGTATTTGTTGTTTTATTTTAGTGATTTGACTGTGTAGTTGTTTTGTTTGAGAAGATGAAAGATTGTTTTTTATGGCAAAAACCAAAACAACAGCCACCACAAGAAAAAAAATAAAGATCATTTTAACAAGAATGAAATCTATCTTCATAAAAAAAATGGTGGTGAGCACGGTTGGAATCGAACCAACGACAACCTCATTAAAAGTGAGGTGCTCTACCGACTGAGCTACGTGCTCTAAAAAAAGAGCTAAAAATTATGTTGGCAAATATTTTAAAATATAAAAAAAAAATAGCAAGCACTTTTTTGATAATTTACAATAAAAAAATTAAAATAAAAATTGTTATGAAAATTAAGTTTATTGTATGCCAGAAATTTGCGCACCAGAGCTTTGTGATGCCGCACCTGGTTTATTCACTTTAGGATTTGGGGTTGTTGGGGTAAAATAATTGTCCCATTTTTCTTTCTCTGAATCTG
>RFXY01000009.1 GCA_009921385.1 Pseudomonadota bacterium | reverse complement strand
TATGCAAAATGTCGATGGAGGAGTTTTAAAAGAAGTTGTAGATTTTTTTCTTGGTTTAGAACTTGAAAATTTACAAGAATTAAAAGATAGTTGTAATGATTTGCAAGAAATACAAAATCGAAAACCTAGAGATCTACGATATTCTAATTTTGGTACTGGGTATATTGAAGAAGAAGGAAATAAAAATGGAGCAAGTTTTCTTTTAAAGAAAGATATTAAAGAAATACTATCTAAAAAAATTATTCCAATTGTTGAAAAACAAGAGAATATAAAAAGAATATTTGCAATCTGTGATGAATTAGAAAAAATGGCAGGCAAAAGTGAAGAAGAGGTTTATAAATATTTAAATGGTGAAGTTTTTATTTGTTGCAACAGAGATGTTTTTACAACAGATGATATGCAACTTATTGAAAAAGAATCTTATAAAATATTATTTCGATATGGAAATCAATCAGTGATAGAATTTTTGCATCAAGCAGTAGTAGCAAATTTAGCACTTGATGATGACCGATTTCGCAAATTAATAAAATCTTTTGTAAAAGATCAAGCCCCTAATAATTCCATCAGTATTATTGATGGCTCCTCTACTTCTTGTTGTTGTAGTCTGGCATTTCTAACTTTTTAAATCATCGACCAGGTGTCGAGGCCAAGAGAATATTTGGGTTTGTTTTTTGGCATAGCAAAAATGTTGCGATATAAAATGCGATAAGTGTTGTTATGCCAATGCGGAACGACAAAATAATTTTCAAGCAAATATTTATCGAGTTGTTGACAAAGTTGCTGTATGTGATTTTTGTTGGTTGCAACGGCGATTTTTTCGACCAAATTATCTATTTTTTTGTCTTGCAAGCCCAATAAATTTCTGCCACCTTTTATGTTGCTTTGTGAAGAGTGAAAATAGCTATAAAGTTCGGCACCAGGTAGTGTGCTTTGTGGAAAAACTCCAACCACGATATCAAAATTAAAATTATTTAACATTTGTTGATATTGATTTTCTTCGGCAAATTTAATTTTAGTTTGAATGCCGAGTTTTTTTAAATTGTGGGCAAAAGAAGCCACCACCATTTCAAAAGCCTTGCTGTCGATTAAAAATTCGATGCTTACTGGTTGTTGATTTTGGTCAAATAATTGATTATCCACAACTTTATAGCCGGCATTTTCTAAAATTTGCTGAGCTAATAAAAGGTTTTGCCTGTTAAAGCCGTCTTTACTGCCAGTTGGTAAAAAAAAGTTTTGATAACCAAAATTAGAATTAGCAAAAAAACTAGTGGTTTTTTGGTAGGAACCATAAAAAATATGTTGTTGTAGCCACAAAAAATCAAAAGCATAATTGAGGGCTTTTCGCAAGGCGATATTTTGAAATTTGGGCTTTCTTAAATTAAACACAAAAGCTTGCATTGGGGCAGGCAAAGAGTGGGTGATTTCGGTTTTGATGATATTATTGCTGTTTTCTTGAAAATTGTAGGCTTTAGCCCAGTTTCTGGCAATGTTTTCTTGGCGAAAATCATATTTTTGGGCTTTAAAAGCCTCAATTAACACATTGTTGTCTCGATAATAATCAAACCAAATAACATCAAAATTGTATTTGCCTTTATTGACGGGCAGATTTTTTGCCCAATAATTTTTGTTTTTTTCGTAAATAATATGGTAATTTGGCTTGATTTCTTTAATTTTATAGGGGCCAGAGCCAACGGGTGGCTGTAAAGTGGTTTGTGAAAAATCGTGCTGTTGATAATAATGTTTAGGCAACACTGGCAAAGATGCCACAAACAAAGCTAAATCGCGATGATGATTGGCTTGAAATTCGAACTTAATGTGATGTTTATTGATGATGTTAACATTTTTTATTTGTTTTAATTGCATTTGATAGACAGGGTGACCGTGTGTTAGGAGGGTTTGAAAAGTAAACAAAACATCGTCGGCGGTAATTGGTTGCTGATCGTGAAAGTAGGCTTTTTTGTTGAGTTTGAATTCGAGGCTGTTGGGCTCTAATTTCATTTCTTTGGCAACCAGACCATAACGAACTCCTAGTTCGTCTTCGCTAGCTTCGGTGAGAGTGTCGTAGAGATAAGATAAACCTTCGGCAGAAGTGCCTTTTAGCAAAAAGGGATTAAGAGAATTAAAACCTCCTTCGCTGGCAAACCTAATTGTTCCGCCCTGTTTGGCGGTGGGGTTGACATAGTCGAAGTGTGAAAAATTGGCAGGATATTTGGGTTTT
Source organism: Pseudomonadota bacterium (assembly GCA_009921385.1). Next base: position 12,392 of record RFXY01000009.1, on the reverse strand, counting down.
TCAAACAAGCTTAACACATAAGAAAAGTCGGCACAATAACTTTTGCTGGCAAATATTAGTAAAAAAAATATGCCGAGTTTAGCTATTTTCGATATCAAGCAAAGCATAAGTGAAAGATTTGGCATTAAATTCTTGCAGATCGGTAATTTTTTCGCCCACACCAATGGCAAAAATTGGCTTGGCAAAATCATGTGCTAAAGCAACTGCAATACCGCCCTTCGAAGTGCCATCGAGTTTGGTGATGATTAAACCATCAATGCCAATAATTTTATTGAAAGTTTCGGTTTGGTTTTTGGCATTTTGACCGCTGGTGGCATCGATAATCAACAAATTGCAGTGCGGTGCCGATGGATCTAGCTTTTTTAAGACATTGTTGATTTTTTTTAGCTCATCCATTAAATTTTGTTTGTTATGCAATCTGCCTGCGGTATCAATTAACAAAACATCGATTTTTTGTTGCTGAGCCAAATCTAAGGCACGATAAGCTACCGAAGCGGGATCTTCTTGGTCTTTAAGTGGCAAAACCAGTTGGCAATTAGCTTTACTTGCCCAAGCAGAAAGTTGCGAAGTGGCCGCAGCTCGAAAAGTGTCGCAGGCGGCGATTAACACCGATTTGCCTTGTTGTTTAAGGTTGTAGGCAATTTTGCCGATGGTGGTGGTTTTGCCAGCACCGTTTATGCCATTAAAAACCAGCACTTGGGTTGACTGGCTATCGTTGATGGGAAGTGGTTTTTGACATTTTAGCAAAATATTTTCTATTTCTGAAGCGAGAAAAATTTTGATTTCGTTAGTGGTGAGATTTTTTTCGAATTTTTGTGATTTTAATTGTTGCACAATTTTTTTGGCAACTTCTGTGCCCAAATCGTTGATAATTAGAGTGTCTTCTAGCTCTTGTAGGGTTTCGTGATCTAGTTTTTTATGGGTAAAAATTTGACTAACAAAACTAGAAATTTTTTGTGAACTATTTTTTAATTGATCGCCAATTTTTGATTTGGCAAAAATATTTAAGAATGACATAATAAGAGTAGCATAATTTTAAGGCACTGTGTTGCATTTCAAATAAATTAAAACAAATTTGGAATTCAACAGTGCCTTTAAGTATTGATTAAAGATAAATTTTATAGCTAATTAGTTAAAATAACAATAAAATTATTGAAAAAATCAATTTTAAGATTTAAAATTTTTGTTTTTAAATTAATTCTTCTTATGACTTGTTATGACAGAATCTAAATCGGTTTGGCAAAATATCTATATTTATCTCTTGGTTATTTTTCTTAGCATTATCAATGTTAACAACATAAAAATCGCTGGTTTTAATTATTTTTTTCCGTTACTTGAAGTGATGGCAATTTTTTATTTTGCGGTTTTTCGCAATATTTTTAGTTTTCCTTTTATTTTTTTTGTAGGCATTTGGCACGATTCTATTAACAATATCAACTTAGGAGTTACTTCTTTTTGCTACATTATTATAGTAAAAATTTTTTTTACTATCAATAATCGTGTTTTGTTGAAAGAAAATTTTAGGCAAATTTGGCAACAATTTGCCTTTTTTTGCTTTTTATTTTTATTGCTTAAATGGCTGATGATTTCTTTGTTAAACGGTAGTTTTTTAGCAATTAAACCAATTCTTATCCAAACCGTAATTTCAATGATAGCCTATGCTTTTGTGCATAAATTTTTTGATTTTTTCCTTGATAAAATTCAGCAATAAAAATTTATGCTAAGAGATATTAGAAAAAACAAAATATTTAATCGCCGAGTATTTATTTTAGGAATAGGTCAATCTGTGCTTACTTCTTTTTTATTGCTAAGACTAGGTTATTTGCAAATCTGGAAACACAACCAATATAGCATTCAAGCCGATAGCAACCGCATTAGAGCTTTAATTAATCCCTCTCCAAGAGGCATTATTTTTGATCGTTATGGCTTGCCACTCACCAAAAACGAAAGTAATTTTCGTTTATTGGTCTATTTAGGTAAAAAACACAATCTCAATCAAACTATCGACAAACTAGCAGAAATACTCGATCTTACCTTGCAACAAAAACAAGTTTTTCACAATAAAATTAAAGCCGGTAAAAGAAAAAATATCATATCTCTCATCGATAATTTAAACTGGGATGATCTGGCAAAAATAGAAAGCAATGCTCATTTATTGCCTGCCATTTCGATTGAAAGTGGCATTATCAGAAAATATCCTTACCCTTACGAAACCGCTCATTTCTTGGGTTATGTTTCTTTACCTTCCGAAAAACAAATCGAAAAATTGCCAACCGACAATCTTGGTGCCGAAAATAATAAAAATCTATTTATGCACCCCGATTTTCGCATCGGCTCTTTTGGCATTGAAAAAACTTTTGATTTTGCATTAAGAGGAACATATGGCATTAAATATGTTGAGGTTAATGTGCACGAAGTTCCGCTTCGCACCCTAGATTACAAGCAATATGTCGAAGGTTCAAGAATTAATCTTACCATTAATTTTGGTTTGCAAAAATTTGTAACCGAACGAATCAAAAACGACACTGCTTCGGTAGTGGTTATCGATGTAAAAACAGGCGAAATTTTGGCCTATGCTTCTTCTCCTTCGTTTGATCCCAACAATTTTGTTGAAGGAGTTTCAAAAGAATATTGGCAACAGCTCACTTCTGATCCTAAAAAACCCCTCAACAACAAGCCAATTTCAGCTCTTTATGCTCCAGGTTCAACTTTTAAACTAATGGTTGCTTTGGCCGCTCTTGAAAACGGCTACAACCCTAATAATCATGTTTTTTGCAACGGTTCTTATCAATTAGGCAAAAGAACTTTTCACTGCTGGAAAGAAGAAGGGCACGGCTCTCTTAATTTGATTGATGCCATTATGCATTCTTGCAATACCTATTTTTTTACTATCGCCAGTCAAATTGGTTACGAAAAAATTGTCGCTATGGCAAAAAATTTTGGTTATGCCGAAAAATTTGATATTAGTTTAAGCGGGGTAAAATCTGGCTTGGTGCCAACAGAAGAATGGAAGCAAAAGGTTTTTAAACAACCTTGGATGAAGGGCGACACTTTAAACACCTCCATAGGGCAGGGCAATGTTTTGGCTAGCCCACTGCAAATGGCGGTGATTACTGCTAGGTTGGCGAATGGTGGCATTCCGATTAAGCCTTATTTAATTAGAAATAATAATATTTTTAAACAATTCGATGCTTTGCAAAATCAGCCTTTAATCAATAAACAACATCTAAAAATTGTGCAAGAAGGTATGAGAAAAGTGATGAATCAACCAGGTGGCACGGCCTATGGCAAAAGAATAGATCTGGCGGGTTTTGAAATGGCTGGCAAAACTGGCACTTCGCAAGTAATTTCTAAAAGAGAAAAAGAAATGACTAAAGAAGAAGCAATTACCTATGCCAATCATGCTATTTTTGTGGGCTATGCCCCAGTGCACGACCCAAAATATGCGGTTTCGGTGGTGGTTGAGCATGGCAAAAGTGGCTCAATGGCGGCGGCCCCAATTGCCAAAGACATCATGATGGAAGTGCAAGGAATTAATGCTACCAAAGATATTGAAAAAGTATAAATAACAATTAATGGCAAAAATTTTAATTACCAGCACCAATTTAGTTGATCCACCACCATTTTTAGCTCAAGATTTAGTTTTTTACGAACCTTTGTTAAAGATCAGCAAAATCAACACACTTGCCATAGAAAATTTTTTATTGCATCAGCAAAAAAATATTGATGGCATTATTGTGTCTAGTCAAAATGCCCTTTTGCCTTTGCAAAATTCATTTTTAAATAAAAATATTAAAATTTTCACTGTAGGCAAAAATACCGCTCAAAAAATTATTGCCTTGGGTTATCAAAATGTCTTTTCTCCTGCCGAATTTGGGGCAGAAAAACTGCTTGAAATAATTTTACAACATTGCGGTTTATTAAAAGATCAACACTTGATTTATTTGCACGGTCCAGAAATTACTGTTGATTTTTCGACTGTTTTGGCAAAAAAATATATTAAAGTAAACAATTTTTTAGCCTACACAACAACTTCTAGCGATTTTTTTTCTGATAGTTTGCAACAATTTTTGACAACCGATGATTTTGATAAAATTTTTATTTTTTCTAGCAATTCTTTGCTTGCTTTTTTTCATAAAATGCAAAACAATCGCTTGCAAGATAAATTGATGCAAACTAATATTTACTGCATTAGTCAAAAAGTGGCAACTTTGGCAAAAAATTATGGTTTTTGTCGGGTTTTAACTTTTACATTATAAAAATAATATGTCTTTAGAGCCCGAATTAACAAAGCCCAATAAAAAAGCACTCTTAATTGCTTTTTTCAAAAACATTGCGGTGGCAATAATTTTGATAGTTTTTGCTTATTTTGCCTATAGTTTTTTCTTGCAAAATAAACAATCAAAACCAAATAAAACCGCATTCGAAGAAGATTTATTTTTTCTTTCTGAAGATCAGCACAAAAATGTTAACCTCGATGAGCTAAACTTTGCCGAAATCAAAGAAAAAGGCCCAGAATTTATTTATCAATTACTGGTAAAAAATCAGGTGCAAATACAAGATCTATATAATAAAATCAACGATCTCAACCAAGAATTAATAAAATATCAAAATCGCCAGCAAATTTCAAAAATAGCCATCAGTTATTTTGAATTACATCAAAAAATTTTCAATAACTCAGAAAGCACATCTTCTCAAAATATATTGCAACACATCAGTGCAATCGAATTATTGCTCACCGAAAATCCAGATTTGCAAGGCAATATCGACATCATTAAGTCTGCTTTGCCTAATTTTGTTAACCAAAATCAACTACTGCTTGAATTGCAAAAAATTATCCCACATTTTCAGTTGTTGCAAAATCAAAACAGTGAGCCAAATTTTTTTGATAAAATAAAAGCAACAATAACAAAATTTATAGTTTTTCGCAAAATAAAAAATGCCCAAGCAAACAGCATCGACGACAAAATAAACCAAATCGAATTAGCTATAAAACAACAAAACTACAATTTAGCTTTGCAACTATTTTTAGCTCTAAATCGAACAGAAAACCCAGAACTAGCCAGTTTTTATCAGCATTTAAAAACAATGCAACAAATAGAAAAGGCTGATCAAGAAATTATGAAAATTATTAAAGATCTAATTTAAATGTTAAAAATTTTTTGGTATTTCATTGTTATAGCTTCGCTTAGCATTTTTTTTAGTGTTATTCTCGATAATAATGGCAAAATTGTTATTGAATGGCTTGATTATCAAGTAAGCACCGATGTATTTAGTGCAATTTTAATTCTTATTCTTTCTTTTTTCTTTTTTACTTTTATTTTTCATTTGTTGCTTCGTTTGCTTGCAATAAAATTTCCTTTTTTATTAAAAACTTTTTTCAAAAAAACCTACACCAAAAGAATCGAACAAAGTTTAAAAAGACAATTAAAGGGTTTTGATAGTCTAACCAACATTTTGTTGGCTTTGCAAAATGAAAACTACGATTTAGCCAAGTTTCATTACCAAGATTTTAATTTTCACATTAAAAATCAAGATTTAAATTTGGTTTTACAAGCAAAAATCGCTTTTGCTTGTCAAGATTTTTCTTTGGCAAAACAGCATTTGCAAAAAATTTCTAATCACAGTCATTATGCAAAAGTTTTGGCTCTTTATGCTCAATTAAAACAAGCTTTACAACAAAATCATCAATCATCTGCCATTGTTTATGCCAATCAAATTCTTGAAATCGATTCATTTCATTTGCCAACCATTGCCAGTTTAATCAAGCTTTACCAGCAAAATAATATGTGGCAATCTTTGCAAAAATTAATTGATGAAAAGAAAGAAATTATTGCTAAAAATCATCTGATAATTGATTTTGATGTTGCCAAAGTAAAAGCCGAAAAAGCTTGTCAGCATTTTAAAAATAAACAAAACTTGCTAGCAATTAAAATCGCCACAAAAGCTTTAAAATTGTCGCCAAACTTGTTTTTAGCACAAAAAATTATCATTAAAAGCTATTTATCTTTGGGTTTAAAAATTATTGCCAACAATTATTTACAAAGTTTTTTTGATAAAAACCCTACTTATAACCTCATTAAGCTCCACTATTTTTTACACAAAAAAAATCTTTATCAAAAGCAACTAAAACTTGCTAAAATATTTAGCAAAAACTCTGGCATTTTTAGCGATTTTGCCTTGGCTTATACTGCTTTTAAAAACTCCGATTTTTCTTCTGCCTGCGAATATTTGCTAAAATTTTTACAAATTGAAAAAAGCTCCCAAGCCTATCTGCTGTTATCTTATTCTTACAAAAATTTAGGTAATCAAGTTTTATATCAGCAATATAAAAAATTAGCCAAAGAAACTTCGTTAATCTCTTTATAACTTTTTTTATGTCACAATCTTTACAACAAATAATCAATCAAGCTTTTACCTGCGGTTTGCCAACCGATGTGGTCGAATTGCAATCAATAAAACAAGCTGTTGCCACCACCATCGATATGCTTGATGCTGGCAAAATTAGAGTTGCCGAAAAAACAGCAGATTCTTGGCAAGTTAATCAATGGGTTAAGCAAGCGATTTTACTTTCTTTTCGTTTGAATCAAAATTATTTAAGCAAGCAACAAGCAAGCCAAGGCGATAACATTTTATTTTATGATAAAGTTAAATTAAAATTCTCCGATTGGCAAAGTGGCGATTTTGAATCGGCTAATTTTCGAGCATTACCAGGGGCTTTGGTCAGAAAAGGCGCTTTTATTGGTGAAAAAGTGATATTGATGCCATCTTTTATTAATGTTGGTGCTTTTGTAGATAGCGGAACTATGATAGATACTTGGGCAACTGTGGGTTCTTGTGCTCAAATTGGCAAAAATTGCCATATTTCTGGCGGAGCGGGCATTGGCGGTGTTTTAGAGCCTTTGCAGGCAAATCCTGTAATCATCGAAGATGATTGTTTTATTGGTGCCAGAAGTGAAGTGGCAGAAGGGGTGATTGTTGAGCAAGGTTCGGTTTTGTCTATGGGGGTTTATCTTGGGGCTTCAACGAAAATTATCGATCGTCAAAGTGGGCAAATTTTTTATGGTAAAGTGCCTGCCTATTCAGTGGTGGTGCCAGGAAGTTTTCCTTCTGGCAATAATAATTCTCCCGCTCTTTATTGTGCGGTAATTGTGAAAAGAGTCGATGCTAAAACTCGCTCAAAAACCTCTATCAACGAATTGCTCCGAGATTAATTAATAAAAATATTAACCATGGCAATAACCAATGTTTCTGATTATCAACAACAACTTTATTTACGTCAAATAATTTTGCCAGAAATTGGCGAAAATGGTCAAAAAAAATTACAAAATTCTACGGTTTTGGTGGTTGGTGCCGGTGGCTTGGGTTCGGCGGTGCTTTATTATTTGGTTGCTAGTGGCATTGGCAATATTATACTTTTTGATTACGATAAAGTAGAGCTTTCTAATTTAAACCGACAAATTTTACATAATCATCTTAATTTACAACAAGAAAAAATTTTTAGTGCCAAAGAAAAATTATTAGCCCTTAATCCTAGTTTAAATTTAACTTTAATCAATAAACAAGCTAATGTTGAAAATCTTGTTGCCACAATGTCTGATTGCGAAATTGCGGTTGATGCTACCGATAATTTTTACACCCGTTTTATTATCAATTATGTTGCTTGCCAACTAGAAAAACCGCTGGTTTTTGGGGCGGTGAAAGCTTTTAGCGGTCAGCTTGCTTTACTTAAACCAAATAAAAAAAATCCTTGTTATGCTTGTTTTAATCCCAATATTCAAACCAGCAAGTGCGATTTACCTTTGGCCGAAAAAGGCATTTTAGGTGCCACTGCTGGCATTGTTGGCTCAATGCAGGCAATGGAAGTTATTAAATATTTACTTGATTTGCACTTGGGTGTTTTTAATAAAATGTTAGTATTTGATTTTCTTCAACAAAAACAAAAATCTTTGTTATTGCAAAAAAATAAAAATTGCCCCCATTGTTCTTAATGCTATTTTTTTAGTTTTTTTTGTTGCTTATGCTTAATTTACAGATTTTTACTCTTTTTCCCCAGCTTTTTCCAGGGCCCCTTGCCACATCTATAACCGGTTCTGCTCTGATAAAAAACTTATGGTCTTTGCAAGCAATCGATATGCGAAAATATGCAACCGATGCTAGAGGAACGGTAGATGACACTGTTTATGGCGGTGGTAGCGGTATGTTAATTAAACCAGAAGTGGTTCATAGTGCGGTTTCGCAAAATATTAAGCCTAACACTAAATTAATTTATCTCTCTCCTCGAGGCAAGGTTTTTCGTCAAGAAATGGCTTATCAACTAGCTACAGAAAGCAATATTGCTATTTTGTGTGGTCGATACGAAGGTGTCGATCAAAGAGCTATTGATTTGTTAAATTTTGAAGAAATTTCTATTGGCGATTATGTTTTGTCTGGTGGCGAAATGGCTTGTTATGTGATGATTGATGCGATTTTGCGATGCTTGCCCCATGTTTTAGGCAAGAGCGAATCGTTGCTAGAAGAGAGTTTTGGCAATAATCAAAATTGCAATGCTTACCAACATTTACTAGAATATCCGCAATATACCAAACCTGCTTTATGGCAAAATATGGCGGTACCAGAGGTTTTGCTTTCTGGTCATCATCAAAAAATCAATCAGTGGCGAAAAGAACAAGCAGAGCTCATCACCAAAAAACAAAGACCCGATTTATATGAAATATATTTGCAAAAAAACCGCAAAAAATAATTTATATAAATCTATAACAGTGCCTTTAACAATCTGGTAATTTTTTTGTCAAATAAAAACCAAAAATAAGACTGGTGGCAAAAATTAAAGCCACTGCAATCAGAAAATTAATTAAATTTTCTTCAAAAAAATTGTTATTTTTCAATAAAAAGAAAATGAGCAAAAGAGAGCTGGCATAAACTATCGGCACAGCAATTATTTTTTTTGCGATATCTAAAGAAAAAATCACAGTAATCAAGCCTAAAAAAATTAAGACTATCGGCAAAAAATAAACAAAAAACAACATAAAATGCAAATAAAGTTAATGACTTATTATTTTCTAACATTAAAATTTATCAAAAATTTAATAATATCAATCATAATCTTTTATTTATTTATGTCTAGAAAAAAAAGGGTTGCTATTAATGGTGCTGGCAGAATAGGTCGAGCTATCGTCAGGGCTATTTATGAAGAAAATTTTCTCAACGATATAGAGTTGGTGGCTATCAACGGCTCTTCTTCGGTTAAAACTCTACAACACCTCACTCAATACGATTCTGTGCACGGCAAATTTTATCAGCCGGTGCAAATTATTTCTGACAATCAAATTAGCATTAATCAACAAAATATTTTGTTATTTAACGAAAGAGATCCCAAAAAACTTCCTTGGCAACAGCTCGATATCGATATTGTTTTTGAATGCACTGGCGCTTTCACCAAATATCAAGATGCCTATCAACACATCACTGCTGGGGCAAAAAGAGTAATCATCTCTGCTCCTGCCAAAGAAGATGCAGTAAAAACCATTGTTTATGGGGTCAATCATCAACAATTAAAGAATGAAGATTTGGTTATTTCTATCGGTTCTTGCACCACTAATTGTTTGGCTCCGGTTGTTTGGGCTTTGCATCAACAAATCGGCATAGAAAAAGGTTTGATGACCACCATTCATGCCTATACCAACGATCAAAACATTGTCGATAATTCTCACTCCGATTTAAGAAGGGCTAGGGCTTGTGCAATGTCGATGATTCCTACTTCTACAGGTGCCGCCAAGGCTTTGGGTTTAGTTTTGCCCGAAATGAAAGGCAAGCTCGATGGTGTGGCTATTCGAGTGCCAACTCCCAATGTTTCTATGATTGATTTAAATTTTCTTGCCAGCAAAAACACTAGCATAGAAGAAATCAACAGCATTATGCAAAATTATTCCCAAAATCAGCTAAAAGGCATTATGAGTTATGTGGTTGAGCCTTTGGTTTCAATAGATTTTAATCACAATAAATTTAGTTCAAATTTTGATGCCACTCAAACCAAAGTTTTAGCAAATAACTTTGTGAAAGTTTGCTCTTGGTATGATAACGAATGGGCTTTTTCGGTTCGAATGCTTGATATGGCTAAACTATATAATTTTTAACTATGCTTACCAAGCTAATCAAATTCGCTCTTGGTGCCCCGCGTAATTTTTTTGATAAAGAATCAAGGCACAGCATTTCTTTAGTGGCTTTTTTAGCTTGGGTTGGCTTGGGTGCCGACGGCATATCATCTTCTTGTTATGGTCCAGAAGAGGCTTTTATTGCTCTTGGAATGCACGAAGAGCTGGCGATTTATTTGGCAATCGCTACCGCTTTAACTGTTTTTATTATTTCTTATGCCTATACCCAGGTAATTGAGCTATTTCCTAATGGCGGTGGCGGTTATCGTGTTGCCACTAGGCTTTTAGGCAAATATGCAGGCTTGGTTTCGGGCTCGGCACTAATTGTTGATTATGTTTTAACCATTTCTATTTCTATTGCCAGCAGTATCGATGCGATTTTTAGCTTCTTACCGCCTGAATTTAAAGTAATTAAACTATTTTTGGCTGTTTTTTTAATTGGTTTATTAGCATTTTTAAATTTAAGGGGTATGAAAGAATCCATTAAATTCTTGCTACCAATATTTTTAGGCTTTATCCTTACTCATATTTTTATTGTTGTGCATGGCATCATTGCCCGAAGTTATGCCTTACCTATGTTGTTTACCAAGGCAAACCACGAAATACAGCAAACCGCCTCTATTGCTGGTTGGGTTTTTATTGCTTCTATTTTTCTTAAAGCTTTTTCAATGGGCGGTGGCACCTACACTGGTCTTGAAGCGGTCTCAAACAATGTTAATACTTTGGCAGAACCAAGAGTAAAAAATGCTAAAATTACTATGTTTTTATTGGCAATTTCTTTGGCTTTTATGGCGGTTGGCATTATTCTTATTTATCTACTTTGGGGCATCAACAAAATAGAAGGTCAAACCCTTAATGCCACCGCTTTTTATATGATTACAGGCAGTTGGTTTATTGGTGATATTGAGATGAGTAAATTTATTGTGCCAATTTTTTTGATGTTTGAGGCTGGTTTGTTAATTGTGGCTGCCAATTCTGGTTTTTTGGCAGGCCCTAATGTGATTGCTAATATGGCTTCTGATGAGTGGATGCCAAAATCGTTTAGCTCTCTTTCTAGTCGATTGGTGGTAAAAAACGGCATTTGTTTTATGGCAATTGCCGCCATTGCTACCCTTTTTATCACCAACGGTTCTGTGCATATTTTGGTGGTGCTATATTCTATCAATGTTTTTATTACTTTTTCTTTATCTTTGCTTGGTTTAACTATTTATTGGTTTCGCAGTCGCTATAAAAACAAACAGTGGCTAAAAAAAATCAGCATTTCTTTGCTTGGTTTTGTAGTTTGCTTTGGCATTTTGCTGGTTACTATCTACGAAAAATTTCACGATGGCGGGTGGATAACCATTGTTATCACTTCTTGTTTTGTGGCAATTGGTTTGTTTATTCGCAACACTTATGCCCGATTTCGACATAATCTTATCAGAAAAGAGCTAGAATTTTTAGAAGATCCGCAAGCAAATTTACCAGAAAATATTTTAATTGAAACGGTTAATAAAAAAGCTCAAACCGCCGCCATTATTGTTGACCAAACTTTTGGCAGTGGTATGAATTGTTTATTGCAAATTAAAAAATTATTTCCCAATGTTTTTGAAAACTTTTTATTTGTAACGGTAGGCGAATTAAATTCCAACATTTTACAAGAAGAAAAGGTTTGGCGAGAAATGCGAAGAAAAACCAAGCAAATTATCAACAAATACAAAAACTACTGCAATTCTCAAGGCAAATTCAGCAAAGCCTACATTGGCTACGATACTGACACCATCGAAAAACTCACTCAACTCACCGACAGAGTAGTAAAAGACTACGAAAATGTCATATTTTTCGGCACAAAATTTGTTTTCGAACAAGAAAACTCTTTACAACAATTATTGTTTAACCACACCCCCTATGTAATGCAACGAAAACTGCATATGAAAGGCTTAAATATGATTATTCTACCCATTAAAATATAAGCCCATTATAAAATATAAGCCCATTATAAAATATAAGCCCATTATAAAATATAAGCTATGGGGGTTTGGTCGTGAGTAGCGGTTCTCGGTCAGAATTCCCCGCACTAACGAAGGGGGGGCGGGGTAGCGCCTACAAGCAGATCTCGGTCAGAATTCCCCTTCTTGCAGAAGGGGTGGCCGTGAAACGGCCGGGGTAGTGTCGGCAAGCCACGGCAAGATCTTTTGAAAACACATTTGCGATCGTCTCCCAACACTACCCCGTCTTTTTGCATAAGTTTGCACTTAT
>RFXY01000080.1 GCA_009921385.1 Pseudomonadota bacterium | reverse complement strand
TTTTTAAATTACATTTCTAGAAAGAGGGATTTTTTATCAAAACTCCTCTTTCTAGAAAAAACATAAAAATTTATATAATTTGGGCTTTTTTGCGATATTTAGCAGCAATTAAACCAGTGCCAGCAGGAATTAGTCTGCCAACAATAATATTTTCTTTCAAACCAGATAAATGATCAACTTTACCTTGCACAGCAGAATCGGTAAGAATTCTGGTGGTTTCTTGGAAGGAAGCAGCCGAAATGAATGATTTTGTTTGCAATGAAGCTTTTGTAATGCCAAGCAATACCGGATTACATTGAGCTAGTTTTAAATTTTTAGCTAAAACTTTTTGATTAGTTTGCTCAAATACATCACAATCAACATATTCACCAATCAAGAAAGTTGTATCTCCTGGATTGGTAATTTCGACTCTTTTTAACATCATAGAAAGAATAACTTCTATATGTTTATCATCTATTTTTACACCTTGCATACGATAAACTTTTTGTACTTCATTTACCATATAATTAGTAAAAGCTTGCATACCAAGAATTTTTAAAATATCGTGAGGAACTAAATTGCCGTCCACCAAAACATCGCCTTTTTTAACTAAATCACCATCACCAATAAACAAGTGTTTGTTTTTTGATATTGTATATTCAATTGGTAAAATTTCTGGATTATCAGAATGTAAAATAATTCTTTTTTTCGTTTTATAATCTTTACCAAATTCTATTTTACCGTCAAATTCTGCCATAATAGCAGCATTTTTAGGCTTTCTGGCTTCAAATAATTCGGCAACTCTTGGCAAACCACCAGTAATATCGCGAGTTTTAGAAGATTCTTTTGGTATTCTTGCAATAATATCACCAACTGATATTTCATCACCATTAGAAACCCCAATAATAGTGCCTACTGAAAGAAGATAATCTTTATCTTCTTTGCCTTCTATTGAAATTCTTGGTTTTAAATCTTGCTTACTGTATTGTTTCCAATCAATAACAATTTTAGTTGACACACCTGTGCTTTCTTCTATTTTTTCTCTTAAAGAAATATTTTCAGAAAGATCGTTAAATTTTGCCACACCAGAAACTTCAGAAATTACTGGAATATTATAAGCATCCCATTCGGCTAAATAATCGCCTTTCTTAATGATTGAGTTATTAATATGGCCAATAATTGCACCATAAGGCAATTTATAACGATGGAGCTCTATATCTTCTATATCGGTAATGGTAATTTCAAAATTTCGAGCCACCACTACGATTTTGTTATCACGATTAATAATGGTTGATTTTTCATTAAATTTAATTTTTCCTTCAGAAATCGCAGAAATAGAAGATTGTTCAGCACCTCTTTGAGCTGCACCACCAATATGGAAAGTTCTCATCGTAAGCTGAGTGCCCGGTTCACCAATTGATTGAGCCGCAATCACACCAACTGCCTCACCAATACCAGCTAAATTACCAGTTGCCAAATCTCTGCCATAGCATTTAGCACAAACACCGCCATTAGTTTCGCAAGTAAGAACAGATCTCGCTATTAAAGATTTTATTCCAGATTTTTCTATTTCTTCTGCTTGTTCTTCATTAACCATTTCTCCTGCAGAAACTATTATTTTTTCTTTATAAACAACATCTTTCAACACAATTCTGCCTAAGCAATTTTCTGCTAAAGAAACTATAGTTCTACCATCTTCTACCACAGCTTCAATTGGTATGCCATTTGTAGTTTGACAATCATCTTCAATAATAATGCAATCTTGAGATACATCAACCAATCTTCTAGTCAAATAACCAGAATTAGCTGTTTTAAGAGCTGTATCAGCCAAACCTTTTCTGGCACCATAAGCAGAAATGAAATATTCCATCACATTTAAGCCTTCTTTAAAGTTTGAAATGATTGGAGTTTCGATAATTTCACCAGAAGATTTTGCCATCAAGCCCCTCATGCCAGCAACCTGTTTAATTTGGTTTTCAGAACCTCTCGCTCCAGAATCTGCCATCATAAAAATAGAATTAGCTTGTCTTGGTAAATCAAAAGCAGAAATATAAGACATCATTTCTTTTGAAATTTTGGCAGTGCAAGAAGTCCATTCATCGATTACTTTATTGTATCTTTCACCAGCAGTGATAAGACCTTCGCGATATTGATCGCTTAATTTTTTTACTTTATTTAAAGATTCAGAAACATAAATTTCTTTATTTTCTGGAATAATCATATCGTCTTTACCAATAGAAATACCAGCATTGCAAGCATTTTTAAAGCCTAAAGCCATAATTTTATCACAGAAAATAACAGTTTCTTTCTGACCACAATAACGATAAACGACATCAATAAGGTTAGTTACTGCCTTTTTAGTCATTGTTTTATTAACGATATTAAATTGATTTTTCATCGCATTTGGCAAGCAATTATACAAATAAACTCTTCCTGGAGTAGTTTCGATTTTGATAATTTCTTTTTCACCTTCTCCATTATAAAAAGAATAGCGATACAAAATTTTAGTATGCAATGAAATAACTTGATTAAACAAAGCATGCATCAATTCACCTTCTTCAGCTATTGGATATGGTTTGGCAGTATCAAAATCTTTGCTTTGCATTGTGATATAATATAAACCCAAAATAATATCTTGAGAAGGAACGATAATTGGTTTGCCGTTTGCTGGGCTTAAAATATTATTTGTTGACATCATTAATGCTCGTGCTTCAACTTGAGCTTCTATAGAAAGAGGAACATGGACAGCCATTTGATCGCCGTCAAAGTCGGCATTAAATGCAGAACAAACAAGCGGGTGCAATTGTATTGCTTTGCCTTCGGTTAATACTGGCTCAAAAGCTTGTATACCAAGCCTATGCAAAGTTGGAGCACGATTTAATAAAACAGGATGCTCTTTTATTACTTCATCTAAAACATCCCAAACTTCTGGCCTTTCTGATTCGACCATTTTTTTAGAAATTTTAATAGAAGATGATTTGCCGTAAAGCTCTAATTTAGAGTAAATAAAAGGTTTAAACAACTCTAGAGCCATTTTTTTTGGCAAACCACATTGATGTAATTTTAGTTCTGGACCAACAACAATAACACTTCGACCAGAGTAATCAACCCTTTTACCTAATAAATTTTGTCTAAATCTACCTTGCTTACCTTTTAGCATATCGCTTAAAGATTTAAAAGGTTTCTTATTAGCATTTCGCACTACAGCACCAGATCTGCCATTGTCAAGCAAGGCATCAACCGATTCTTGTAGCATTCTTTTTTCATTTTTAATAATAATATCTGGAGCAGATAATTCGATAAGTCTTTTTAAGCGATTATTACGATTAATAACTCTGCGATATAGTTCGTTTAAATCAGAAGCTGCAAATCTACCGCCATCAAGCATAACTAAAGGTCTAATATCTGGTGGTATAACTGGCAAAACCGACATTATCATATGTTCAGGCTTATTGGTAGATTCTAAAAATTGCTCTATTAATCTCAATCTTTTAACCGCTTTTTCTTTTTTTATTTCAGAAGTGATAGTGGAAAGATCTTCGCGAAGCTCTTGTTGTATTTTAGTTAAATCGAGATTTTGCAATACTTTTTGCACAGCTTCTGCACCCATTTCGGCCATAAAACTACCATAGCCATGGGTTTGTTGCAGATTATCGTATTCTTCTTCGGTAATAATTTCACCTTCTTTTAGTGGAGACATCAAAGAATCAGTAACGATATATGATTCAAAATAAATCACTTTTTCTATTGATTTTAAAGAGACACCTAAAATTGTACTTATTCTTGATGGTAAAGATTTTAAAAACCAAATATGAGCTATAGGAGCGGCCAATTCAATATGACCCATTCTTTCTCTTCGGACTTTTGATGATGTTACTTCGACACCGCATTTTTCACATACTATACCCTTATATTTCATTCTTTTATATTTACCACAAAGACATTCGTAATCTTTGATTGGACCAAATATTCTAGAACAAAATAAACCATCTCTTTCTGGTTTGAAAGTGCGATAATTAATTGTTTCTGGCTTAGTTACTTCACCATAAGACCAAGATCTGATTTTATCTGGATCGGCAATAGAAATTTTAATAGCATTAAAATCAAGTAAATCAACAGATGAATTGTTTGATGTACTTAAAAGACCGTGAGATGATGTTCCAGCAAGTGTCATGTGATAAAATAATTTATTAATTTTTACTATTAAACTTTCAATTAAAATAATTAAATTGATTGAAAATAGATTTATTGAAAATGTTTAATACCATTTCCACTAATTAAAATCATATTATAACGAAATATTATATTCAGTCGTGCTAGACGCAAACGACATGATTATATTCAGTCGTGCTAGACGCAAACGACATGATTATATTCAGTCGTGCTAGACGCAACGACATGATTTTTAAGATAAAAACTCTAAAAAACGATTGCCTGTATATCCATACAGGCAGAGGCTTTTTAAAGTTTTTATCTCAAAAATATTTTGTTATAATGTGAAAATCCATAAGATTATTTTAATTAGTGTAAATGGTATAATAATAACAATATCATATTTTTACGATATTGTTAGTTTTTTAAAATATATTGATTATTCTTCGATTAATTCAATGTTTAAACCTAAAGAACGAACTTCTTTAATCATTACATTGAAAGATTCTGGAATGCCACAATTAAAATTCTGATTTCCTTGAATGATAGATTCATAAATTTTTATTCTACCAACAACATCATCAGATTTAACGGTAAGCATTTCTTGTAAAGTATAAGCTGCACCATATGCTTGCAATGCCCAACATTCCATTTCACCGAATCTTTGACCACCAAAGTGCGATTTACCACCCAAAGGTTGCTGAGTAATCAAACTATAAGGACCAATTGAACGAGCATGTATTTTATCATCAACTAAATGATGTAATTTTAACATATAAATATAACCAACCGTTACTTTTCTTTCAAATCTATCACCAGTTTTTCCGTCATATAAATGAATTTGACCAGAAGTATCTAGGCCTGCTATTTCTAATAATTTATTAATATATTCTTCTTTAGATTTTTCAAAAATACCAGTTGCAAAAGGAACCCCATTTTTCAGTTTTGAAGCAAATTCAATTATTTCTATATCAGACATTTCGTTGATATTTTCTTGTTCTTGCTTAGAAGAATAGATGCTTAACAAAGTATTTTTTAATTTATCAATATATTCAAGTTTATTTTTAGCTAAATCATCTAACAAACCAGCTATTTTCTTGCCAAGTTCTTTAGAGGCAAAACCTAAGTGAGTTTCAAGAATTTGACCCACATTCATTCTCGAAGGAACACCTAGTGGATTTAAAACAATATCAACTGGTTGACCATCTTGCGAATAAGGCATATCTTCAACTGGCGCTATTTTTGATACCACACCCTTATTACCGTGTCTACCAGCCATTTTATCGCCTGGTTGCAAAC
>RFXY01000079.1 GCA_009921385.1 Pseudomonadota bacterium | reverse complement strand
AGCTAAATCAAAAATAAAAGCCATTATTTTTTCTTGGTTGTTTTTTTACTATTAAAAGTTTTTTTTGGCGGTTTTTCTTGGTCAAGAGCAATTAGATCGATTGCCCGATTCAAGCCGATTTCTAAAATATTATCTTCTTTGACCGAAATAAATTTTTTGTTGTGCAACAAATATGGGCCATAAGGACCAATATTGGCAATAATTTTTTCTTTTGTTTGTGGATAAATGCCAATTTCTCTTGGTAAAGAAAGCAATGAAACCGCTGTTTCTAGGGTTATGCTATCTGGTTGTAAATTTTTTGGCAACGACACTCGTTTTGGCTTGGTTTTTTTGTTGTTTTTGCTATTTTGAGATTCTGAGTTAGAATTTTCTAGTTCTAAATAAAATCCATAAGGCCCGCTTTTTAGTAAAATATTCAGTTTTGTGGCAGGATCTTCGCCTAAACATTTGGTTTCGGCGGTGTTTATTTGATTAGCTTCGGCATCTCCGCCGCTAAACATTGGTTTGATATGCTTGCATTCTGGATAGTTTGAACAGCCAATAAAAGCCCCAAATTTGCCGATTTTTAAATTTAATTCGCCAGTTTGACAACTTGGACATTTATTGAGAATTTGGCCAGTTTTGGCATCTTTTTTAAAAATATATTCGCTGAATTTATTTTTAAGAGTTTCGATGACTTCAATAAAAGGCTTGGCTTGAACTTGTTCTATGTTTTGAAAAAAAGTGAGCCAAAAATGTTGTAAAAAATTTTTCCAGTTTAATTTGCCGTTAGAAATGTTATCGAGCTCGTCTTCTAGGTTGGCGGTGTAATCGAATTCTACATATTTGCTAAAAAATTCTTTTAAAAAAGTGGTGACAATTCTGCCTCTTTCTTCTGGAAAAAATCTCTTTTTTTCTAAAACAACATAGCCGCGATCTTGCAAAACCGAAATAATCGAAGCATAGGTAGAAGGCCTGCCAATGCCAAGTTCTTCCATTTTTTTTACCAAACTCGCTTCAGAATATCTTGGAGGAGGCTCTGTAAAATGCTGTTTGGTATTAATGTTTAGTAAATCTAATTGTTGGTTTGGCTGCATTATTGGCAAAGGTTGCTTTTCTTCTTCTTCGTTTTGGTTGTCGTCTTGATCTTCTTTGTAGACTTTATAAAAACCATCAAATTGCAACACCGAACCAACTGCTCTTGCCTTGGCAAAATCTGGTTGAGTAATAATTTCAACCACAACTTGATCAAAAACCGCTTCAGACATTTGTGAAGCGATGGTTCGTTTCCAGACTAGGTTATAAAGAGCAAAAAAATCATTTTCTAAGAAATTTTTGACTTTTTCTGGTTCAAAATTAAAGTCGGTCGGGCGAATTGCTTCGTGGGCTTCTTGGGCATTTTTTACTTTACTTTTAAAAACATTGGCAGTTTTTGGAATGTAATTGGGTCCATAATTGTTTTGCACAACTTCACGAATTTGGTTTATTGCTTCGTTAATAATGTGGATAGAATCGGTTCTCATATAGGTGATTAAGCCTAAAGAGTTGCCGTTAATTTCGATGCCTTCGTAGAGTTTTTGAGCAATCAACATAGTTTTGCTGGCAGAAAAACCAAGTTTTCTGGCCGCTTCTTGTTGCAAAGAAGAGGTGGTAAATGGCGGATATGGTTTTCGTTTGCTTTGTTTTTTTTCGATTTTACTTACTGCATATTGCTTGTTTTGCAGGTTTTGTGATATTTCTTGAGCTTGATTTTGGTTATTTAGTGAGAATTTTTCTAGTTTTTTGCCTTGATATTCAACTAAATTAGCCAAAAAATCTTGTTTATTTTCTGTGCTTAAATGCAAGTTAATGCTCCAATATTCTATAGTTTGGAAGACTTCTATTTCTTGTTCTCTATCGCAAATAATTCGTAAAGCAACCGATTGCACTCTGCCTGCCGATTTGCTACCAGGTAGTTTTCGCCACAAAACTGGTGATAAATTAAAACCAACTAAATAATCAAGAGCTCTTCGGGCTTGTTGAGCATTAACCAAATCTAGATTGATTTCTCGAGGATTTTTGATGGCTTCTAAAACTGAATTTTTAGTGATGGCATTAAAAACAACTCTTTCGATTAAAGTTTTGCTGTTGATAGCTTTTTTTTGTTTTAATACTTCTAAAATATGCCAAGCGATTGATTCTCCTTCGCGATCTGGATCGGGAGCGAGAATGATTTTTTCAACCTCTTTTGCTTTACTTACAATGTTTTGCACATGTTTGGTAGATTTGGCAGAAACTTGATAATGCATCAAAAAATCTTGCTTCGGATCAACAGAGCCATCTTTGCTTGGTAAATCGCGGATATGACCAAAAGAGGCAACAACTTGGTAGTTTGGCCCTAAATATTTGGCGATGGTTTTTGCTTTGGCGGGAGATTCAACAATAAGTAGGTTTTTCATAGTTGGGTGAGGTGATTAATTAAACATTTCTGCGAACAATTCTGCCCTTATTAAGATCATAAGTGGTCATTTCTACCTCTACTTTATCGCCTTTCAGAATTCTGATTTTGTTTTTTCGTATTTTGCCAGAAGCATGGGCTATAATGTGATGACCGTTTTCAAGCTCAACTCGAAAAATGGTGTTTGGCAAAACTTCGGTAATGATGCCGTTCATAGTGAGAAGATCTTCTTTTGACATAGTTGATTGAAATTTGGTATTAATTTATCTAAAAAATTTACTTAAATATTAAATGTTGATTTTGATAATGCAATTACATTTTGTAAAGATTTATTTTTCCTCTTCTTTTAATTTTTAAATTTGGGATGCAACAGTGCCTAAAACTAAAATATTTTGGCAAAAAAAGCGATTTGTATAAATGATTTAGTATTTTTTTCTCAAAATAATACAAAAATAATACAACTAATAAAAAAATATTTGCATCTTAAATTTTATCTTACAAAATTAGCCCTTATCTAACAACTAAAAATATTTTTTTATCTATGATAAACAAACCTCTTAACAAAAATTTTAAAAAAGCCTTTTCTTTAATTGAGCTGTCGGTAGTGGTGCTAATTATTGGCATTTTAATTGCAGGTATTACTCAAAGTTCTAGATTAGTTCGAGCCATGAAGCTTAACACTGCTCGCTCTTTAACTAGATCTTCTGATGTTAATTCAATACGTAATCTCACCGCTTGGTTTGATGCCACTGCCGAAGGAGTTTTTTCTAGCTCTTGTAATACTAATTCAACTAACACCAATTTAACCTCTACAACTAGAGCATTTGATACCAATACCAGCACTGGTAATCCATCTGTAACCACTCCTTTTTCTGCTTATATTATGCCAGAACACAGGCAAGTTGTTAGATTATGGAAAGATTCTAACCCGCAAGATGTTGATGCTGATAAAGTTATTTTAGAATATGCTCAAACTGGCAATTGCACTACTCAAAACTATTCTGTAACTGGCACTACTGGTGTTGACAAAGGTCCTATGTATCATAATTCTGGTTTAGCTGGTTTGCCAAGCATTTATTTTGATGGTGCAGCTAGTTCTTGGTTTAGCTCGATAAATCCTGTAACTATGCCAATTGCCGCTGGTAAAAAAGATTTTTCTTTATTTGTAGTTTATAGAACCGATCCAGATTATGCTAGCGGTACTTATAGATCTATATTGCAATTCTCTAATAGTGGTACTGGTAATTTGTCTGGTGCTAACGCTGCTAATCATATAACCTTAATATCTTCAAATGGAGGTTCAGATACATGCTCTGCAATACCAGGTTTATCTTTCGATTCTTCTACCAATAACTGTCCTACTTACTCTTTTAGACCTCAGAATACTAGATATACAAGTAAACCTAGCACAGAATATGTTTTTGGTATTGCTATAGATGCTACAGATGCAACAACTGCTTCTACTGCAAATACAAAAATTTATTTAAATTCTAACTCTCCTGCGACAGATTTAACATTACCAGCTACATCCTTTCTAAATAGTCTTACCACAGGTCAGCTTAATGTTGGTGGCGGTTATAATGGTATTTTTAAAGGTTATATCTCAGAAGTTCTTATTTTTGACAGAAAAATTAACAATGAAGAAGCATCTAGTGTTATGGCTTATCTCGTTAAAAAATATAACATCAAATCTCTATAATTTTTATGAAAAATCATCATACTTTGGCAAATTTGCAAAAATTTTTAGCAAACTCTTATGTTTTATTGCTAAAAACTCAAAACTATCACTGGAATGTGGTTGGGCAAAATTTTAAACCTCTGCATGATTTATTTCAATTGCAATACGAAGATTTATTTTCTGCTATCGATGAGATAGCAGAAAGAATCAGATCTTTAGGTGCCAAAGTTGATGGTTCTTTCGAAAATTTCTCTCATCTTACTAGTTTTAAAAAAGCTAATTTTCAAGCTAATGCTTCTGAAATGTTGCTCGATTTAATTGCTGATAACGAATTGATTATTAAGCAACTTCATCAATTTATCAAAACCGCTCAAGAAGAACAAGACGAATCTACCGCTGATATTTTTATTCAAAGAGCCAAAATTCACGAAAAAGCTCTGTGGATGCTCGTTTCTAGCCAATAATTTTATTTTTTTATCTTTCACTAAATTTATGAAAGTCGGCAAGCAATTTTTGTTTGTTGACTTTGGTATATCTTTCGGTGGTAGATAAGTTGCTATGCCCAAGTAGTTTTTGGATGGTTCGTAAATCGGCATTATTTTCTAATAACACGGTAGCAAACGAATGTCGGAGGCTATGGGCAGAGGAATTTTTTGGTAAATTTAGTTTTCTTCTAATTTTTATCATTGTGTTGGCAAACAATCTTCTGTTATATAAATCACCTTTTGAATTAACAAAAATTTTATCTTCTTGTTTTAGCAAAAATGGGCAAGAGTTAAAATATTTTTGCACATAATCATTAATAATCGGTAAAATCGGCACCAATCTTTTTTTAGCACCTTTACCATAAATAATTAGATGTTCTTTATTGGCAAAATCGCTCTTCGTAAGAGCTAATATTTCGGAAATTCGCAAACCACAGCCATATGCTAGCAAAATAATCAGCTTTTCTCGATAAACTTGCCATTCTTTTGTAAATAAATCATCTAAATTATTTAAAATATTTTCTATTTGGCAGTGCTCTAATGGTTTAGGAATTTTTTTGACAGTTTTTGGACTGTTTAGTTTAAAAATTTCTTGATTAACTATTATTTTTTGTTTTTGTAAAAAAGTAAAAAAACATCGCAAAACCGCAAAAGCTCTAGCATTAGAATTGTTACTGTATCCTTTGTTTAATCTATCGCCAAACCAACTGCGATAATCATAAATATTTAAATTACTAATTATTTCATAACTAATAATTTGGTCTTTACTTTTAAAAAGATAATCAATAAAATTATATAGGTCGTTTCGATATGCCTGCACAGTGTTGTGGCTAAATTTTTTTTCTTTTTCTAGAAAATTAATAAAAAAATCTAAAAGTTTTACTAC
>RFXY01000078.1 GCA_009921385.1 Pseudomonadota bacterium | reverse complement strand
TCTTTTTCCATAAGCTATCGCTTATGGAAAAATCCACCCCTTCTAAAAAAGGGGAATTTTGCACCGCATTCGATCTAAATTTCCCGCACCAAAATAAGGGGAATTTTGCATTGCACTCGATTTAAATTCCCTGCATCATTAGATTGATAAATACCTAGTATTATTTACGGTTTTTGCAATAGTGGCAATAAAAACCTCTTCTGCCCCATTTTTTTTGAGCACCAAAGCACAATTATTGATGGTTGCTCCTGTGGTAAAAACATCATCGATAATTAATATCTTTTTATTTTTCACTAAGTTTTGTTTTTTTGGATGTATAGTAAAAGCTTTTTTTAAATTTTGTTGCCTTTGCTTTTTATTAAGAGAAATTTGTGATTTGGTATGATGATTTCTAATCAATAAATCGGGAATAAATTTTGCAAATTGTTGCTTGTCAAGTAGGTATTTTGCTAATAAAATGCTCTGATTAAATTTTCTTAAACGTAATTTTTTATGATGCAACGGAACCACGGTAATTAAATGGCAACTATTCGCAACATAGGCAAGGTGAGGTTTTAGTAGTAGGGCTAATTTTTTTGCTAAAAATAATTGATCTTGATATTTAAAGGCAGAAATTATTTTGGCAATGATGTCGTTGTAGCAAAATAAAGTGATGAGTTGTTTAAAATGATAGGGCTTGGTAAGGCATTTCGCGCAAATTAAATGATCATCGGCATTGCCAAATTCGAAAGGATGGCAACAAACCGAGCAACAAGGCTTGCTGATAAATTGTAATTTTTGCCAACATTCTTGACAAAAAACACCGTCAATATTTTTAGAACAATGAAGACATTGATTAGGAAACAGTATTTTTTGCAATACTAAGAAAATTTTTTTTAACATATTTTTGGTTTTTTTTGTGGATTTTTTCAGGTTTAGAATGCAACAGTAAAGCTACTTTTGTAATACTAAGTTATCGATATGTATTAGTTCGGTTTTGCAATTATCGCCAAGTATTTCTTTTATTTGTTGAGAAGTTTTTTGTAAAATTTTCGCCACATCAGCACTGCTGTGGTTAACAATGCCACTTGCAATGATTTGTTTATTGCTATCTTTAATCAAAACAGGATCTTGGGCAAAAAAATTGCCATTTACTGCAATGGCTCCAATAGCAAGTAGGCTTGCCCCACCTTTTTTTAGGGCAGTAACTGCACAGTCATTGATAATTATTTCTCCCTTGGGGTTAATAATGCCTGTAAGCCAATTGGTTTTTGATTTTGATTTTTTATGATCTTTTTTGAGTTTTTCATTAGCAACAAAATGAGTAAATGGCTGTTGTTGTTGCCATAATTTTTGTAGACAACCCGCACTTTCGCCGTTGGTGATAATGGTTGAGCATTGCGATTGCATTGCCATTTTGGCGGCCATAATTTTGGTAATCATACCTCCCGTTCCAACTTGAGAAGAGGTGCCAGTTGCCATAGCTTCAATTTCGCTGGTTATTTGGGCTACTTGTTTAATTAAAGTTGCATCGGCATTGATTTTGGGGTTTTTGTTGTATAAACCGTCGATATCTGAAAATAAAATCAATAAATCGGCATTAATCATTTGGGCGATTCTGGCTGCCAACCTGTCATTGTCTCCAAATTTAATTTCTTGAGTAGCGATAGAATCGTTTTCGTTGATGATGGGAATGATATTATTTTCTAATAAAGTAGCGATGGTGTTGGAGCAATTTAAATAGCTATTTCTGGTGTTGCAGTCGTTGGCGGTGACTAAAATTTGGGCTACTTGTTGTTGATGTTTGGTAAAAACTTGTTGATAATGGCTCATTAGTTTGATTTGCCCCACAGAAGCAAGGGCTTGTTTTTGTGATATAGAAATTTCGGGCTGAATAATTTTTAACAACGATTTACCCAAAGCAACCGCCCCAGAAGTTACGATAACAATTTGTTTGTGTTGTTTTTTTAAATCAATGATATTATCGGCTAAACATTGCAACCATTTGAGAGAAATTTCTTGATTTTTCACCAACAAAGCAGAGCCTATTTTAATGACTATTCTTTGATAAACATTAAAATCAATCATAATGCAGTTCGTTTTTAACTTGAGCTTGCACTATTTTGTTGCGGTAAGCTAAATTTTGCAATAAAGGCAAAGGATAGAGTTTTAAATCTAGGTTGCCCTTTAAAACATAAATTGCCACACTACGATTTTGCTTTATCGCCTCTTCTTGATTGGTTGAAAGCAAGTCTGGAAAATTTTCTCCTTCGCTACTTTCGATAATTAAGTTTTCGCTCACCCCGTTTTTAACCAGATAGTTTTTGACTGTGGCAACTCTTGCTAACAATAAATTTTGATTGTTAATTGTGGTGGCAGAATTGTCGGCATTGCCAACCAGCATTATTTTATAGCCAGAAGATTGCAATAGATGATCGATAACTGCTAACATAATTTTGTTGCCCTGCTCATTTAAAACAAAGCTTTCTTTATCAAATTGCACACTAAATCGGGCGAATTCGGGCATTAGAAAATTGATGTTAGAAGCCTTTTCTTTTTTGCTGTCGTTAAAATAAATTTCTAGTTCGTTTAACATTTTGGCAAAGTTTTCGCGACAATAAGAGAGGCCGATGCCACGAAAAGCTGGCTGAGACTCTTTGGCAACCCAGCAATCATAAAGATAAAAGGTGTGTGCCAACTGAATTGGTAGATTAAATTTTAAATAAGGAGTTGAGGTGATGTTTTCGAGCCTTTTTTGCATAAAAATTAACTCTTCTAGCTGTTGTTTGTCAGATTTCCAGTGTAGTGGATTCTCAGGAAAAAATCGCTCTCCTTTGGCAATGTAAAGACCTTTTTTTGCAAAATAATTTGCTTCTGAACGATTTTTTAAAACAATTAATTTGTTGGCAAAAGAAAGATATTCTAAAGCTAAAAAAGATTCGAAATCTTTTTTGATTTTTAAAGTTGGCTCGAGATCAGAAAGTTGCTGATAATAACTTTTTCTAACCGAGAAACAAGAAGCCAAAGAGCAAAGAACAATAACAATGCATAATATTTTTTGATTAAATATCATTTTATTCTGTAGAATTTTGAGTGATGATGTTGGCATATTTTTTATCTAATTCTTTTTTGGCTACAATATAAGATTTGCCGTTATCATTCATTTCTAGCAACAGATTATCTAATTTTTTTTCTTCTGCAGTATAACTTTCGTTAACAAATTGCAAAGTGGCAAAATAGTTAACTTTTAAACTACCAAAATAGCCAATAACAATTTCCCAAATAATAGATAACGGATAGCTAAGAATGCTAACGATGCCAAAAATAAAATGCTTTAAATAAAGACAGCCACCAGCAGGAAATAAGCCAACAAATAAGCCAAGGAGCGGGTTTTTTTTGTTAATATAAAAACCTTTATCTTGATAAATTTTTAATTTAGCTAATTGTTGATTGTTAATGCTGAAAGATTTGGCTTTTTTGATTATCAATAAAAGCAATAAAACTACAATAAAGAACATTAAAAAAACAACATTGATAAAAAAAACCAATTGCAATGAATCTTGAGAACTTTCTTTGATTATTGCTTTTATTGAAGATAAAAAAACATTAAAAGAGGTAAGTTCGGCAGAAGACATTATGGCTTTTACTATAAAAATATAGTTGATGAAAGCCAATAAATATGCCAAAAATATGAGAAAATATTTTAACTTACCTTCTTTTAAAATTTGCATTTTTTTATTTAATTAGTTTTTCTTCTTTAAAATAACGAAGAGCCCCAATATGCATTGGTGCAGAGTTGCCATCGTAGATCATTTCTTGTTTTTTAAGAGACGATAAAACTGGATGTAAAGTTTTGAAATTATCAAAGTTTTTGAAAACCGCTTTGGTTAATTGATAAACAATTTCTGGATCTGTTTTGTCAGAGGTAACTAATGTTGCTTTAACCCCAAAAGTTTCTACAGGATCTTGATTGTTGGTATAGGTGCCACCTGGAATGCTAGCTTTTACATAGAAAGGATTGATTTTTAATAATTTTTCGATAGTTTCTTTATCGATAGATAAGATTTTTACTTTGCAACTTTGAGTAACTTCTTGCAAAAGAGCATTAGGATTGCCCGCCGCATAGATCATAACATCAATTTTTCTGTCGCACAATGCTTTTGGCAAATCTGATGGTTGCAAATAGGTTATTGAAGAAAAACTGTCTTTTGTCCAGCCTTTGGCATTCATTAACACCTCCATTGTGGCATGCATACCTGAACCTAATGGCCCAAAATTAACTTTTTTACCCATAATGTCGTCTATGTTTTTAATTTTAGAATCTTCTAAAACTGCCACGGTGAAAGTTTCGGTGTATAGAGACAAAACAGATCTCAGCTCTTTAAAAGGTTTTTGATCAGAAAACAAGCCTAAACCATTAACTGCATTATATTGCCAGTCTGATTGCACAATCCCAAAATCGATAGATGAATTGCGAATGGCATTTAAATTAGTAACCGAACCACCTGTAGATTCGGGAGAACATCTAATGTGATGTTCTTTTTTATTGATGTGTAAAAGCCTACAAATAGAACCGCCAGCGGGGTAATATACACCAGTAATTACACCAGTGCCAATAGATATGTATTTGGTAGAAGCAACAGCATTCTGTGCGATAATTAAACAAAGAAAGCTAGCGATATAAAATAATTTTTTCATTTTTTTAATGATTGTTTGTGTTTACAAAATAATTAAAACACTAATAAAGATGAAGCAAAAAAATAAAATGTCAAACTTTTTTTCTAGTTTAGATGATTTTTTTGTTTTTTAACATTTTTTTTGATTTTGCTGTGAATAATGGCACTGTTAAATCTTGCCATCAAGTAAATCAATCTGCCGAATAATTTCAAGGGTGGCGGTAATAACTTTAATGATATTGCTAATCTGTTTGATTTCTGCCACATCTAGCACTCTTTCGACCCTTGATTTGATGTATTTATCTAGCACCAAATAGCTACCAATTTTAAACTCATAAACTTCGTAAATCACCTCGTTAAAATAGCAATCTTGGTTTAAATAAAGTTTTTGCTCTTGCTGATTATACCACTTGCCGTTTTGGGGCTTTTTTACCAACACATTATCAAAACCTGTGGCACAAAAGCATTCGCCTGCTTTGTTGGTTGGTATTGCATGCAGTAAATGATAATTCAGCAGTTGTTCGCCAAGCTTGGCTAGGGCGCTTGGATTGTTAAATTTTTCTGCCAACATTTGGCTAAATTGTGGCTGAAAGTTGACAACTTGTTGCAGTTGTTCGCTTGCCGTGGCGAGTTGCAAATTGAGTTTGCCGATTTGTTGCTTTTTATCTAGCTTGCTTGCGGTTTTATTTTTTTTGAGTGTAGCAATTTGCTCTGCGATGAGCTGTTTTTCGCTTTTATAAACATAAAGCGGGGCGAAAGAAGATTTTGATCCAGTTAAATGAACATCAGAAATTTGATTAGTAATAAAAATATGATTCCAATCATTGAGTCCGATTATTCTTTCAAACACCAA
>RFXY01000077.1 GCA_009921385.1 Pseudomonadota bacterium | reverse complement strand
CTAAAACAAAAAGCACATTATCGTCAATTATCAAATTGGCATTAACATCGTTTAGATAATCTTGATGAAAAGTGTTTTGATATAGATTAACATTGTTTTGCCAAAGCACTTCGGCGGTTTTTTGTTTTAACAGATAAACATCGCCAGAAGCATAGGCAACCAGCAAATTGTCGTGCCAAAAAGCAAGATTTGGGCTGTTTAAAATGGCGGTGTTGGCAATTAAACCCTGATGAATCCAATTAATATTGCCATTATTTTTTTGCAAAGAAAAAGTTTTGTTGTTGCCACTACTTACAAAAACAGCATCTGCTGTGCAAATTGGGGCAGAAGAAAGCATTGCTGATAATTCTTTTTGCCACAACAAATTGCCGTTATCAACAGACAAGGCCTTAATTTTATTGCTACCATCAATCAGAAACAGCATTTCTTGACACCAAGAAAGTTTGAGTAATCGATAATTATGTTGAGCGATTTTAGTGGATACTGATTTTTGCCACAATAGCTGAAAAGAAAGGGCTTTGTCGGTTGAAATTATTTGATATTTTTGTAAATGCCCAGAGGCGGTGAGCGAAAATAAATTATTGTTGTGTATTTGTGGCTCAAAAATAAAGGTTTGATTGGCATTGTGTAGATAAAATTTTTCATATATGGTTTGCTTATCAAAATAATAAAATTGTTTTGGCAAAAAACCCAAAATATTTTGCTGTTTAACTTGATAATTTTTGGTTAAATGCCCAAAATTATTGGCATCGTTATTTAAAAAAGATTGCTTGCTTACCGATTTTGCTAACTGCACTTTTTTGTGAGAAAAAACTATTTCTTGGTTGTTGGTAAGCAAATTTATTGCCTTTTTCTTATCATATTTTTTGTCGGCAGAACAAGCAGAAAAAAAGATCAAAGAAAACAAGTAAAAAATAATAAATTTAAGCGGTTTATTTTGCATATGTTATTGGTTTTTTTCCATCATTTCTTCGAGTTTTCTTGGGTCGATTTTGCCAAATTTTTGCATCATTTTTTGCATTTGCTTGTGTTTTTTCATTAAGCGATTTACTTCTTGAATGTTTGATCCCGCTCCTTTGGCAATGCGATGTTTGCGTGAAGAGTTTAGTAAATCTGGCTTGGTTCGCTCTTTGGGAGTCATCGCCAAAATAATGGCCTCTTGTTTTTTGACCTCTGATTCAAAGTGGGTCATATTTTTAAGTTGTTCTTTGATGGTGTTAAAACCTGGCAACAAATTGACGATAGATGCCATACCGCCCATTTTTCGCATATTGCGAATTTGACTTAAAATATCGTTAAAATCAACCTTGCCTTTTTTAAATTTATTGGTGGCGGTTTGCATTTCTTTCACATCGAAAAGTTCTTGAGCCTTTTCAACTAACGAAACAATATCGCCCATACCAACAATGCGAGAAGCGATGCGATCTGGGTTAAATTCGGCGAAATCACCCAGTTTTTCGCCAGTGCCAATAAATTTAATCGGGCAATTAGTGGTGGCTTTCATGGTCATAGCAACACCGCCCCTGCTGTCGCCATCGAGCCTAGTTAGAATAACCCCTGTTAACGGCAAAACTTGTTGAAAATTTTTGGCAACTTGCAACGAATCTTGCCCAATCATAGCATCAACGGTAAGTAAAATTTCGATTGGTTTGGCAAAAGCATTGAGATCGATTAATTCTTGCATCATTTCTTGATTGATAGAAGTTCTGCCAGCGGTGTCAAAAATTAGCACATCATAGGCATAATCATTGGCTTGTTGCTTGGCGATTTCTGCCAGTTGCAACACTGTTTTATCGGCGGTAAAATTAGCAAAATCAACCCCAATTTTTTTAGCCAAAATAGCCAACTGCTCAACCGCCGCTGGCCTGTAAATGTCGAGAGAAGCCAATAAAACTTTTTTTCGCATTTTATTTTTTAGCAACGAAGCCAGTTTCGCCGAGCTAGTGGTTTTGCCTGCTCCTTGCAAACCAACCATCATGATAATGGCAGGCGGAGTGCTGGCCAGATTGATTTCGACTTTCTCTTTGCCAAATAAATCAACTAAACAATCGTGCACCACTTTAACAATCATTTGCCCGGGAGCAACATTTGTTAGCACTTGCCTGCCTAGGGCTTCTTCTTTGACTTTGTTGATAAAATCTTTGGCAACAGGCAAAGCAACATCGGCTTCAAGCAAGGCGATGCGAATTTCTCGGAGAGTTTCGTTTAAATTCTCTTCGGTAATCAGTTTTTTACCAGAAATGCTTTGGAAAATTTGGGTGACTTTATTAGAAAAATTATCAAACATAAAAAAATTGTTGAAAAGTTGTTGGTAATTTGCAAGGTTTAAGGCTGTTAGTGTTAATGCAAGCTAAATTGATGTCTAGGCTAGAAATTTTTTTATGATCGCAAGTTATTTGTTGTTGCATAGTGATTGATGCCTTGCCTAAATTAGTGATTTTACTTTCTACCATTAACAAATCGTCAAGAAAAGCAGGGCGATGATAGTTGATTTGTGAATGCCAAAAGAGCGAAGAAGTTCGGTTCGCCCTCTTTCGAAAAATTTGAGATAATTGGCATAATAAACCACCTTACCGCAGTCGGTATCTTCATAATAAACTCGACAAAAAATTTGATGATTCATTTTATTTGGGCAAAACAATTGGGGGTTTCAAAAACGGTAATGCCCACACAGCTAATGTTGCAAGCATCAAAAAGCATAGGGCAAATTTTTGTATGCAAATACCAAGCGATGTTTTCGGCGGTGGGATTGCAGGGTAAGTAATAAATTTTTTGCCCAGTAATTTTGGCAATTTGCTCGCCAAGTTGGCTATCGTCTTGATGCAAAATAGTGTTGTGATCAAAGTTGTTGTCGAGCCAACTGCCTAGTAGATCTTTGATGACTGAAAAATCAATAATTCTGCCTAAATTATCAAGATTTTTGGCGGTAAAAGTTGCCTCAACCACATAGCGATGACCGTGGAGCAACTTGCATTTATTTTCGTGTTGCATCACTCGGTGAGCAGAATCAAAATGAAATTTTCTAGTGCAAGTAATCATTGATAGTTGATGTTTTGTTTTTTTAGAAAGATTATAGTTAATTTACTTATAAAATGCAATATAAAATTAGTTTGACAAAAAAATATTGTTCTTTAAAATTGTTAATATTGTTTATGTTAATGTTGTTTAATCTTATAATTTTTAGTCAATGATAGATATTTTTTATCTGCTTTCCATTCTCATTAAAATTTTCATCATCATCTTGCCGTTGCTTGGTGCTGTTGCTTATCTCACCTTGATGGAAAGAAAAGTTATCGCCTCTATGCAACTTCGCAAAGGGCCAAATGTGGTCGGCCCTTTTGGCTTGTTGCAACCGATTGCCGACGGCTTAAAATTGCTCTTAAAAGAAATAATTATTCCAAGCAAGGCTAATAAATTCTTGTTTTTTTTGGCTCCTATCATCACTTTTGTGCTTGCCCTTATTGGCTGGGCTGTCATTCCTTTTTCTGAAAATTTTGTGGTTGCCAATCTTAATATCGGTGTGCTATATTTACTTGCCACTTCTTCTTTGGGTGTTTATGGCATTATTATTGCTGGCTGGGCGAGTAATTCTAAATATGCTTTTTTAGGTGCCATTCGCTCTTCTGCTCAAATGATTTCTTATGAGATTTCTATTGGTCTTATCATCATTTCGGTGGTGCTGATGGCTGGCTCGCTTAATTTATCAGAAATTGTTTTAGCACAAAAAAACGGCTGGTATGTTGTTTCGATGTTTCCTATGTTTGTGTTGTTTTTTGTTTCTGCCTTGGCAGAAACCAACCGCCACCCATTTGATCTGCCCGAAGCCGAAGCCGAGCTAGTGGCGGGCTATAATGTCGAATATAGTTCTATGGCTTTTGCTATGTTTTTTTTGGGCGAATATGCCAATATGATTCTTATTTCTTCTGTTGCTTCTATTTTGTTTTTAGGCGGTTGGTTGCCAATTTGCAATCATCCTTTTTGCTTGGCAATTCCGGGCTTTGTGTGGCTAATGCTTAAAGTTATTTTCTTGCTTTTCTGCTTTATTTGGGTTAGGGCAACTTTGCCACGATATCGCTACGACCAACTTATGCGGTTAGGCTGGAAAGTATTTTTACCAATTTCTTTAGTTTGGGTGGTGGGTGTTGCCACTTATCTTGTTTATTTCCAACCTTTCTTATAAAAATGAAAATATTTAAATATCTTTTTTCTTTTTTACTAATCGATATCATCAAAGGGCATTGGCTTACTTTTAAGCATATGTTTAAAAGAAAATACACCATCAACTATCCTTACGAAAAAGGCCCCATCAGCCCTAGATTTCGTGGCGAACATGCCCTAAGGCGATATCCAAACGGCGAAGAAAGATGCATTGCCTGCAAATTGTGTGAGGCGATTTGCCCGGCACAAGCAATTACTATTGAGGCTTGCGAACGAGAAGATGGCAGTCGTAAAACCACCAAATACGACATCGATATGCTAAAATGCATTTATTGCGGTTTGTGCCAAGAGGCTTGCCCTGTCGATGCTATTGTTGAAGGCCCAAATTTTGAGTTTGCCGCCGAAACTAGGCAAGAACTTTATTATACCAAAGAAAAACTTCTTGAAAATGGCGACAAATATGAATCTGCCTTGCAAACCAATTTAAATCTTAAAAAGCAGGGTTATTAATGAATATTTTGTTTTGTGGCGATGTGATGGGGAGAAGTGGCAAAACCGCCGTTGCTAAATATTTACCGCTTTTAAAACAACAGCACCAGCTCGATTTTATTGTTGTCAATGCCGATAATGCTAGTGGCGGCTTTGGTTTAAATCAACAATCTTGTCTTGAAATATTTCAGGCAGGAGCCAATGTTATCACAGGTGGCGACCACATTTGGGATAACAAAGAAGCCAACAATTTACTTACTACAAATAAAAATATTTTAAGACCTCTTAATTTTCCTGCATCTAGCCCTGGCAATGGCTTTGGCATTTTTGCAGTGTCTAGCACCAAAAAAATCTTAGTTTTGCATTTAATGGGGCAGGTTTTTATGAAATATAATGTTGATTGCCCTTTTGCTTTCGCCGAAAAAATTGTTAAAACCCACACACTTGGCAAAGAAGTTGATGCTATTTTTGTCGATTTTCATGCCGAAGCCACTTCTGAAAAAATGGCAATGGCAAAATTTTTAGATGGCAAAGTAACCGCTGTGGTTGGATCCCACACTCATATTCCTACTAACGATTGCCATATTATGAAAGGTGGCACTGCATACCAAACCGATGCCGGTATGTGTGGCGACTACGACTCGGTAATTGGTATGGAAAAAAATGTGCCAATTCAAATTTTTTTACACAAAAGAAAAACCGATAGAATGCAGCCCGCCAGCCAAGAAGCAACTTTTTGTGCTTGTTTAATTCAAACCAATCAACAAGGCTTGGCAACCAGCATCACCCCCATCAAGCTTGGCGGTGTTATTGGTGTTTAATGCCATTTCCCTCATCTAAAATTCTAATATATGCAAAATAAAATAAAAACTTGCTGGTGAAATAAAATACTTTAAATTTATATTAAAAAAACACTTGCTGGTGAAATAAAATA
>RFXY01000076.1 GCA_009921385.1 Pseudomonadota bacterium | reverse complement strand
AAACATCTTTTTTTCCATAAAAGAAAAATTTCAACAAATTATCGATCAACTCATTGTTGCGCAAGTAAAATCAGGCCTCGTAATTCAACCAACAGATTTCGTTTTAGAACCAACCAAACAAAGCACTAATGGCGATTTAGCCTGTAACATTGCCCTAGTTTATAGCAAACAATTTGGGCTTTCTCCGCAAATTTTAGCTCAACAAATAAGCTCACAATTACAACATCCTTACATTAATAAAATTGAAATAGCTCCAGCTGGTTTTGTCAATATTTTTCTGCATCCCAAAGCTTATTACGATAATTTATTTGATTTACTCACACAGCCTTTTACCTATCCTAATTTAGGCAAAAACTTGCTGGTTAATCTCGAATATGCTTCACCAAACCCCACCGGCCCTATGCATATCGGGCATACAAGAGGGGCAATTTATGGCGATGTTTTGGCAAAACTTTTACAAAAAGTTGGTTATAAAGTATTAAAAGAATATTACATTAACGATGCTGGCAAACAAATCAATACCTTGCTTGAATCTGTTTATGTGCGATATTTACAAGCCTGCAAACAAAATACACAACTAGCAGATAATCACTATCCGGGCGAATATTTAATTGAAATTGGCCAAAAAATCTACCAACAATTTGGCGATTCTTTACTAAATCTCAATTCTAGTCAATATTTTCCTAAAATTCGCTCGCTCGTTTTGCAAGAAATGCTAAATATCATCAAGGCCGATTTACTTGCTTTAAAAATTGTGCACGACAACTATTTTTCTGAACAAGAAGAGCTTCACAACACCAATAAAATCGCTCAAGTTGTTGCAGATTTAACTCAACAAGGCTATATTTATCAAGGTGTTTTACAAGCCCCTAAAACCAACAAAGGGGTCGGCTCTGTATCTTTAGAAGATTTTTGCCAAGAAGAGCAAACCTTGTTTCGCTCCACCATGTTTGGCGACGATCAAGACAGAGTAATAAAAAAATCCGATGGTTCTTTCACCTATTTTGCCTCTGATTTAGCCTATTTGCAAAGCAAATTTTCTCGAGGAGCTAAATTTTTTATTATGCCCTTAGGCTACGATCATCTGGGCTATGTTAAAAGGCTCACCGCGGCTACCAGCATCATCACTAAACAACAAGCAAAAATAAAAATTATTTTGTGTCAAATGGTGAAATTTATCAAAAACGGCGAAAGTTTAAAAATGTCAAAAAGAGCTGGCAATTTTATTACCGCCAAACAAGTTGTTGACGAAATTGGTTGCGATGCTTTACGATTTTTAATGCTTACTCGCAAAAATGATGCTCCGTTTGATTTTGATTTAAACAAAGCCATAGAACAATCAAAAGACAACCCGATTTTTTATGTGCAATATGCCCATACTCGTTGTTGTTCGGTATTAAAAAATATTACCAAAGAAATGCCAGAATTAAATTTAACCAATTATCAACAACTCGATCTTTCTTTGCTACAAACCGAAGCCGAACTTGCTTTATTAAAAAAAATCATCAATTTTGAGAGAATCATCGAATCGGCAGTGGTTAATTTTGAACCACATAAAATTGCTTTTTATTTGCAAGAATTATCGGCAGAGTTTCATGCTTGGTGGCACTTGGGGGTTGTTAATGCTGAATATAAGTTTATTATTAAAAATAATCTACCTTTAACTTTTGCCCGAGTTTCTTTGCTAATCGCAATTCAAAAAATTATCGCCGAAGGTTTAGATATTTTTAACATCACCCCTCTAACAGAAATGCACTAAAATATGGAAGATTTTGGCTATAAAAAACAAAAAAAAGCTCCAAATAATGGTAATTTCAAAAAAAAATTATTTTTACTAGCCATAATTTTTTCTTTTGGCTTGTTTTTTTGGATCGTGCTAAAATCTTATTATTTCATCACCAACACCAATCAAAATGAAATCGAAACCATTAAAGCTTTAGTGCCAATTATTAAGGTATCAAAATCAATAGAAACCGAAACAGAAATCAACAATAATTCTATTTACGAAGATATTTTACATAAAAAAGGCGAAAATATTGACGATCATCAAATAGCAAAAATTACCGATACAGCCAAACAACCAACAAAAATTAACAACGAAAATTTAGAGCAAAATACACAATCAAAAACAATTTCAGCAAAAACCCCAGAAAAAACCCCAGAAAAAACCCCAGAAAAATTAATAAAAGAGAAACCAACAAAAACAAGCAATAACGAAGAAGATGCCATTAAAGTGCAAATCGCTGCCATGTCTTCTGCCGAATTGGCCGAAGAATACTGGCAAAAAATCGTCAAAAATCAGGCAAAAATTTTAAAAAATTATCAACATTTTATCGAAAAAATAGATTTAAACAATAAAGGAATTTTATTTCGTCTAAAAATCGGCGATTTTACTAGCAAAAATGAAGCAGAAAATTTTTGCCAGCAATTTATTTTGCATAGCAAAAAAACTACAGCCGACTGCATTATTCTTAACTAAATTTATGCATCAAAATTCTATTTTACAACTCACCAAAAGCATCGCCAAACTACCTAGCATGGGGCCAAGAATTGCTAAAAAAATCACTTTGCATCTTGCTTTACACAAAGAAAAAACTCTTTTACCACTCATACAGCATTTACAAGATCTTTATCACAAAGTGCAAACTTGTCATATTTGTGGCAACCTAGATGAACAACCGGTTTGTTTTATTTGCACCAACACCGCCAGAAATCAACAAATTTTATGTGTAGTAGAAGAAGTTGCCGACTTGTGGGCGATTGAAAAAACCAATATCTATCAAGGTTGTTTTCATGTTTTAGGGGGCAATTTGTGTGCTTTATCTGGCAAAACACCGCAAACTCTTAATTTTAATAGTTTATTTAACAGAATTCAACAACAGCAATTTCAAGAGATTATCATCGCCACTTCTGCCACCATAAATGGTCAAAATACTGCCAATTTTTTGGTTGATACCATCAACAATCTCAAACTACATAAACCAAGCAAAATCACTCACCTTGCTTATGGCATGCCCATTGGTAGCGAACTTGATTATCTCGATGAAAACACTTTAAGCATCGCTTTAAGTGGTAGAAAAAATTTTACATAAACAAAAATGCATCAGGGCAATATTGTTAATATACCTTTATATGTAAATTTTTTAACCAGTTTTAGCGATTGGTTTATCGAAAAATTTGCCAACACTCGTTGCACTATAATTTTTAGCAATCAGGCTTGTATTTATGATGTTAAGCAAAATATTTTACAAAAAACCAAATTTCTACCAACAATTAAGGCAATTGACCAGCTAGAAATCTCGGATTTATCAAATTTAATCAACATCAACCAAGAAAGTGCAAAAATCATTTCATCACTTGGCAAAAACAAAGTTTTATCAAAAATAGCCAGCTTGTTTCGTTTAATTGAAATCATTAAAGAAGAGCAAATTTTTAAACAAACCAATCACAATACCACATATTTTAAAATTGCTCTTGATTTTTTAGATATTTTTTATTCTCTTGAAAACGAACAAATAAACCTAGACCAACTCAATCAAATCGATGACAGCGACTTGGCAGAACATCGCTTAATTACCCTAGAATTTATCAAAAAATTTTACTGCAAAATTAAAAATCACAATTTCAAAGAAAATACTTTATTTGCCGAATCTTTTGCTAATCATTTAAGAAAAACTCTCAGCGAATTAATTGCCAACCATTCTTTAAAACAACCCCTAATTATTGTTGGTTCAAGCGGTAGCATTAACTCAACCTTGCAGTTAATTTACTCTATCGCCCAACAACAGCACGGCTATGTTGTGCTACATGGTTTATCTCAACAAAATTTCGCTAAACTACCACCAGAAAATCATCCTCAATATTTTTTACAAAGAATAATTCATCAACACAATATCAAGCAAAACAGCATTATCAATCTTAACAATAATGCCAATTGCAATTTGGCTGAAATTATATTGCAAAAACTATTTTTGCCAGCAGAACAAACCTTAACTTGGCAAAAAGATGAGCAATTAGCCAATTTTTTAACTACCAAAGCTCAAAAAAATTACCTAAAAATAATCGAATGCTCCAATTATTTTGCTGAAGCCGATTTCATTACTCAAACCATAATCAATAATCCAAGCAAAAAAATAGGAATAGTGGTTTATGATGGCAATTTTTTACCTTTTCTTACTTTAAATTTACAGCAAAAAAATATTGTTTTTAACAATAAAATCGCTCAGCAAGCCACTCAACACGAGTTATTTAGTTTTATTTCTTTGCTTTATCAAATAACCAACGAAAATCTCAATCCTTATACTCTTTCTGCTTTATTGCATCACAAACTATTTGTTGCCGATCTTGATTTGCTTTATTGGCTTGAATTATTTGTGTTAAGACAACCAATTGTAGCTAAAAATTTAACCGAGCTTGTAAACTTTCTTAGCGATGATATTTACGAAAAATCTTTTTATCATCAACAATTTATTAAAAATTACCCAAAATTTACCCCCGAAATCTTAGAAAATATTATTGATTTTTTACAAAAACTCATCAATAATTTACCAAAAGAACCTAGCTTAGAAAGCTATATCAATTCTATCGAAAAAATTACTACCAGAAATTTTTCAGAAATTTTAAACAACGAAGAAGATTTTGCCATCAAAAAATTTATTGAAGAGCTGATTTCTTTAAATTATCAAATACAAAATCTTGAAGAATTAAAATGTGTGCTCAGTAATTTGACCTATTTTCCAACTAAATCAAACCATAGCAATATCACCATTTTATCTAATCTAGAAGCCCGATTATTAAGCTTTGATTTGCTAATTATCGCCAATGCTAACGAATCTTTTTTACCACAAACTCAAGATGGCGGTTTGATTGGCAATAAAATCAAAACCGAACTCAATATTAATCTTAATCAAAAAAGATTTGGGCAAAGTGCTTTTGATTTTTGCAGTTATTTTCAGCAACCACAAATATTTTTTACTTATAGCAACATCAATATTAGTGGTAAAATCAATAAAATATCGCCTTTTTTGCTAAAATTTCGAGTTTTAATACAAAAATTAGCAAATAATTTACTCGATTTAATTTTTGTTAAACATATAGTAAGCAAACCAAGCCTGCCTTACCAACCAATTAAAAAACCAGAAATTCAGGTTAGCAACACCTATAAACCTAAAAAATTTTCTGTAAACGATATATATGATCTAACTTCTAATCCTTATTGTTTTTATGTCAAAAATATTTTAAAACTTTCACCTTTATCAAATTTTAACTCAAAAATCAATTATCTAACTAAAGCAAAATTAACAAGCGATATTTTAAATGATTATTTTAAAAATCAATCTTTCTGTCCAAAAATTATTGCTAAAAAATTGCAGTTTTATTTTTTAGATGCTGGCGACATTTTATTGCATCAAATTTGGCTTACAGAAATTTTAGAAAATGCCAATCAGACAATTAGTGCAGATTATCAAAATCACATTGCCAAAACTCAACAAAAAATAAAATTTAGTCAAAAATATTTAGAAAATGAGATAGAATTTACAGAAAAAATAGATTTAATATTAAGCACTGGTGAAGAAAATCAATTAATTCAATATCAAACCAAATCTACCAT
>RFXY01000075.1 GCA_009921385.1 Pseudomonadota bacterium | reverse complement strand
CGAAATTGCTTTGCAATTTCGACCCTCCCTCAAGGGGAGGGTGATTTAGATCGAAGTGTGGTTTTAATTAGTGGAAATGTTATAATTCACACATCATTATCAAATCATCATAAAATTGGCTACCGATATTTGTATAATCTGGTCTTGTTCCATAAACTTTAAACCCACATTTTTTATATAACTTAACTGCACCAAAATTTTGTGCATTACAACCAAGATATAAATGCTTGATATGATTTTTTTTGGCATAATCTTTGACAAAATTAACGAGTGCCAAACCAATACCAGCACCACGGCAATCGTCTTTCACATACATACCAAAAAGTGTTCCTGTGTGAGATATTTTTGCTGTTTTTTCGATTGATAATTTACAACAGCCAACAATTGTATCGTTAATAAAATATCCAAATGTTAAAGAAGTTTCTAGTTGTTTAGCCCAAGCATTATCGGAAATTTTATTTTCTTCTTCAAAGGAAGATAAGAAGCTATCTGGTGATTTTTTTAGAGCCTCGAGCCGAATTTCTTTGTATTCTTTGTAATTGTGTTTAGTAAGCTTTTTTATCACGAACTAAGAAAAAATTAGCGGTTTCAGTGGCGGATGAGGTGAGATTCGAACTCACGGTAGGTTTGAGCCTACGGCAGTTTTCAAGACTGCTGCCTTAAACCGCTCGGCCACCCATCCGTTATTTTGATATTTTGCTTTTATGTTGTAATAAAAGTTGATTGTTTTGAGCGATAAAACAACTACAATTTTAGTGGTGCCTAAAGGCGGAATCGAACCACCGACACAAGGATTTTCAGTCCTTTGCTCTACCGACTGAGCTATTTAGGCATAAAATTGCAAAATTATCAACCAAATATTTTAATAGCAAAAATAATTCAAAGCAAGTGTTTTTTTCACTTTTTTTATTTTTCACTTTTTTACTTTAATCAATAATAAAAATGAAACGATAATAAAAAAATAAAAAATTGAAAGTGCAAAATTTGGTTGAAATATTATCTGGCAAGGTTTAAAATTGTTAAATTACTAAATATTAATTTTGCACTTATGGCCAATTTCTTTACAAGAATATTATTTAAAATTTCTGGCGAGGCTCTTATGGGCGATCAGCAATTTGGCCATAATGCTGTAGCTATCGAAAAACTCTGCAATCAAATTATTTCTGCCTACAATTTGGGCTGTCAAATAGCCATTGTGGTTGGCGGGGGCAACATTTTTCGTGGCATATCGCAAGTTGCCATGGGCATCGAAAGAGTTACCGCCGACTATATGGGTATGCTTGCCACCTGCATCAATGCCTTGGCATTGCAAAGTGCTCTCGAAAAAAAAGGGCTTGAAACCCGAATGCTTTCTGCCATTCCTATGAACAACATTTGCGAACCCTACATAAAAAGAAGGGCTTCTCGCCACCTCGACAAAAACCGCATTGTCATTTTTTCGGCAGGAACAGGCAATCCGTTTTTCACCACCGACACGGCCGCGGTGCTTCGTGCCATCGAAATGAAATGCGATGTGATTTTAAAAGGCACCCAAGTTGATGGGGTTTATTGCTCCGATCCAAAAATCAACAAAAATGCTGTGCATTATAAGCAAATAAATTATCTCGATTTAATCAAACAAGATCTAAAAGTTATGGATCAAACCGCGGTTACTTTGGCTAAAGACAACAAATTGCCAATTGTGGTTTTTTCGATTAAAGAGCCAAATTCGTTGGAGCAGGTTTTGCAAAAACAAGGAAAATTTACTATTATCAATTAATTAACACCTCAATTTTATGATCGAACAACTCTTGTCGAAAGGCAGAAAAAAAATGGAAGATACTTTATTGGTTTTTAAGCAAGATCTCGCCAGCATTTCTACTGGTCGAGCCAGCCCAAATTTGCTTGACACCATTAAAGTAGAGGTTTATGGCTCTTTCTTGCCACTTAATCAACTTGCTAATGTTTCTGTTCCCGAAGCAACCGCACTTACCGTGCAAGTGTGGGACAAAAGCAATTTAAAAGCAGTAGAAAAAGCCATCATCAATGCCAATTTAGGCTTTAACCCGCTAGTTGATGGCACAAATTTGCGAATCGCTGTGCCAAAACTAAGCGAAGAAAGAAGAAAAGAATTGGTGAAACTTGCCAAAAAATATGCCGAAGACAAAAAAATTGCTGTGCGAAATGTTAGAAGAGATATTTTAGACGATTTTAAAAAACACGAAAAAGAGTTGGGCAAAGATCAAAGCCACGGCTTTACCGATTTGGCTCAAAAACTTACCGATGAATTTATTAAAAAAATTGACGAAACTTTATTGGTGAAAGAGAAAGATTTAATGAAAGTTTAGGCTTTTTTAAATTATTTTTTCATTATGTTTGGCTTGTTTAAAAAAACACAACACAATTTTAGACCAGAGAGCTTAAAGCATATCGCCATCATTATGGATGGCAATGCTCGATTTGCCAAAAGTAAAGGCTTACCATTGCAATTAGGGCATAAAATGGGGGTAGAAAATATCGAAAAAATTGTTGACTATTCTTTGCAAATTGGCTTGCCCTATTTATCGCTTTATGCTTTTTCTTGGGAAAATTGGCAAAGACCAAAAGAAGAGGTTGATTATTTAATGGAATTGCTTGAAAATTATCTTGATAATCAGCTAAAAAAATTGTTAGATAAGCAAATAAAATTGTTGGTCTCGGGTAGTTTGCATAAATTATCACAAAATTTGCAACAAAAAATTGCTTTAGCGGTAGAAAAAAGCCAAAACAACACTGCTCTTGTTCTAAATATTGCCTTTTCTTATAGCGGTAGGCAAGAAATTTTAGATGCAGTGGTAAAAATTCAGCAAGATTTAGTTTCACAAAAGCTAAATTTATCGCAACTAAATCAAGAGGTTTTTGCTAATTATTTATATCAACCGCAAATTCCTTGCCCCGATTTACTCATTCGTACCGCAGGCGATTTGAGAATCAGCAATTTCTTTTTGTGGCAAATTGCCTACACCGAGCTTTATTTTGTCAATAAATTTTGGCCAAGTTTTTCTGCTAGCGATTTGGCAAAAGCTATCAATAATTTTAATCAACGAGTGAGAAAATATGGAACCCGTAAATAAATCAAAATTCAGTTTTTATTGGCATAAATTCTTAAATTTTCTCGAAAAAATCGATCCTTCCAACAATTTAAAAAAACGATTTTTAATGGCTTTTTTGTTGATACCTCTTGCGGTTATCGCCATTTTTTTTGCCCCAAATTTATTTGTTTTTCTAACTCTTGGCATTGCTTTTTTAATGACCTACGAATGGGTTGGCATCACCAAAACCGCCAAAAATCAACAAAAATGGCTGTTGCTAGGCTTTTTATATGTGGTCATACCGCTGTTTTCGGTGCTAAAAATTTATCATCTCAAATCTTGTTCTTTAACCGAAAATTCTAGCTCCACCTCTGGTGCTTCTATTGTTTTTTGGATGTTTAGCATCATTTGGGCAACCGATATTTTTGCTTTTTTTGCTGGCAAATATTTTGGCGGTCCAAAAATTGCTCCAAGCATCAGCCCAAACAAAACTTGGGCGGGTTTGCTTGGTGGAGTAACGGCAAGTTGCTTGATTGGTGTGGTTTCGGGGCTGGTTTTCCCGGGCAATATGCTGTTTTTTATTGTCATCAGCGGGTTTTTATCGGTTATCGAACAGGTAAGCGATTTTTTGGAGTCAAAAGTTAAAAGAATGTTTGGAGTGAAAGATTCAAGCCACATTATTCCGGGGCACGGCGGAGTGCTTGATAGGCTCGATGGCCTTACTTTTGTTGCCCCAACGGTGTGGCTGTTTACCGCAGTTTTTGCTAAACAATTTGGTCTTGCTATATGTTAGAAAACAACGATTTACTAGTGGTGGCGGGGCATAAATTTCATTCTCGATTGTTGGTTGGCACTGGCAAATATGCTAATTTTGACTTAACCAAAACCGCTATCGAGGCCTCTGGTGCCGAAATTGTAACCGTTGCCGTAAGAAGAGTCAACTTGCAAAACAGTCAAGAGCCGATGTTGCAAGATTATCTTAGTCCAAAAAAATATACTTATTTGCCTAACACCGCTGGTTGCTACACCGCTGTCGATGCAGTTCGAACCTTACGATTAGCTCGCAGTGTGGGCGGGTGGAATTTGGTTAAGCTCGAAGTTTTAACCAACGACAAAACTTTATATCCCAATGTAATGCAAACAATCGAAGCGGCAAAAAGCTTGGTTGCCGATGGTTTTTCGGTGATGGTCTACACTTCTGACGACCCCGTGGTGGCAAAAGAGCTAGAAAGCATTGGTTGTTGTGCTATAATGCCTTTGGGGGCTCCAATTGGTTCGGGCTTG
Source organism: Pseudomonadota bacterium (assembly GCA_009921385.1). The sequence goes on along the minus strand of RFXY01000075.1, from coordinate 1,306 downwards.
GGAATTCAAAATCGCTTAAACATTGAGTTTATTGTCGAAAATGCCAAAGTGCCAGTGTTAATTGATGCTGGGGTTGGCACCGCTTCTGATGCCGCAGTGGCTATGGAAATTGGTTGCGACGGAGTTTTGATGAATACTGCCATTGCCAAAGCAAAAAACCCAGTATTGATGGCAAAAAGTATGAAACTGGCGGTTGAAGCAGGCAGAATGGCTTTTTTAGCCGGCAGAATGCCAAAAAGCCAATTTGCCAATGCTTCTACCCCGCTAGAAAACAAAATATAAATAACACATTTTTAACTATGCTTCATCAGTTTCATTCTAGCATTTTAAGAGCTTACGATATTCGGGGCATCTACAACCAAACTTTGCACAATCAAGATGCTTTTTTTATTGGCAAAAGTTTTGCCACCATTTTGCATCAAAATAACTACACAAACATTGTAGTTGCTTGCGATGGCAGAGCCAGCTCTCCTGTGCTTAAACAAGAGCTCATCAATGGGCTAACTAGTTGCGGTATCAATGTTTTTGATGCTGGTTTGGGCCCAACTCCAATGCTTTATTTTGCAGTTTATCATCAACAAGCCGATGCTGGCATTATGATTACAGGTTCGCACAATCCCAAAGATCACAACGGCTTTAAAATAACTCTAAAAAATAATAAACCGTTTTTTGGAGAAGAAATTTTAAAACTTGCCGAAATTGTTAAAAATCAGCATTTTATGGTCGGCAATGGCTCGGTAGAAAAAATTAATGTGATGCAAGCCTACATAAATAGGCTGTTGGCTGATTTGAAAATCACTAAACCTCTCAAAATTGCTTTTGATGCTGGCAACGGGGCGACAGGCGAAATTTTGCAACAGTTAAGCAAGAAATTGCAAGAGCAATTTTCTTGTCAAACAATTTTGCTTTATCCTCAAATCGATGCCAATTTTCCTAATCATCATCCCGATCCTGCAGTGCCAGAAAATTTAGCCGATCTCATTGATTGTGTGCTAAAAAACAATTGCGATTTAGGCATTGCTTTTGATGGCGATGGCGACAGAATTGGTGCGGTCGATGGGCAAGGCAACATAATTTTTGGCGATCAGCTGATGGTTTTTTATGCTCAAGATGTTTTAGCCAGCAACCCTTCTGCCACTATTATTGCCGATGTCAAAGCTAGCGATAAGTTGTTTTCTGCCATCAAAAATGCAGGTGGTAATGCTGTGATGTGTAAAACTGGCAACACTTTTATTAAAGCCAAAATGCAAGAAACCAAAGCTTTATTGGCAGGAGAAATGTCGGGTCATATCTTTTTTGCCGACAA